>CAJXUG010000072.1:0-9465 GCA_913060785.1 uncultured Flavobacteriaceae bacterium
TTCTGCCTGTCTCGTGGGCTCGGAGATGTGTATAAGAGACAGGATATACACAGCTACGCCCCACCAAAATAAATGCTGGATTACATTATGATTTTGGGAGGTTTGTTGGTGATAAAGGAGGTTGTAATTGTAAAAATAATGGTACAAAGCAAAAACGAGTTTCTCAAGCGGGAGTTCAATATTTTAGCATATTTAGACCCCGAGGCCTACAGTTTGCAGGTACACTTTATTACACAAGAAGATTTGGAGATACACTCTCCATTAAAACTACCTACACTTTAGATAGTTATTCTGCCAAAAATGTTGGGGCAGGGTTGTTTTTAAATATTAGGGGCGTAAATTTGTTTTTAGCAGCAGATAACCTCCTGCAGATGTCAAATCTTGCCAAAGCAAATAGTGTATCTTTACAAGTAGGATTAAACTATATATTAAATTAATGATGAAACAGTTTTTTTTAACCTTAGCCATTATAGTAACATGCCTTAATATCTCCTTTGCTCAAAAAAGTCTTAGCGAGTATAGTTTTGTCGTTGTTCCAGATAAATTTGAATTTTTATCTAAAGCCAATCAATATCAATTAAATGATATGGCTAAATATTATCTAACTAAAAATGGATTTAATACCTATTATTTTAGCGAACTACCAAGTGTAGATAATTGTGACGGATTGTGGGCAGATGTAGAATCTATTTCTGGATTTACAAGAACCAAGATCATAGTTGTTTTAAAAGACTGCAAAGGAAAAGAAGTGTATAGAGGAGCGCCAGGCGCTAGCAAGCAAAAAGAGTATAAAAAATCATACCAAGATGCATTACGTAAGGCTTTTTTAGGTTTTAACGAGCTGAGTGTACAACAAAAAGAAATAGTAGTAAGACCTATTGCTTCTAATGTATATAGCCAGGAAGCTTCTGCAGTAGTTGCGCCACTAGAGTCTAAAAGCAATAAGGGACCAGCAAATAAATTTAACGCTTACAGCTATAATTCAATCTCATACCTTTTAAAGAAAGTTGAGGTAGGTTATAATGTGTATGATGCTTCTGGGGCAGATTTAATTTTAAAAGGAGCTATTGAATATTCAGAAAATGGCTTTGAGGGTATGATCTTCGAGGTTAATTACCAGTGTCAATTCCTTGAAAATAATGATTTGAAGCTAGTTGCTCAAGATGGGACATCCATTACATTAATTTTTCAGGATTAAAAATCATATTTGTCTTTCCATAGACTTTTTAAATAGCTCTTTAATTGATTTTCTTTTGCATTATTGCCCGGTTGATACAGGGTGGTGCCAACAATCTCTTTAGGTAAAAATTCATGAGCTACAAAAGCATTATCATAATCATGAGCATATGCGTAGTTGTCTCCATATCCTAACTCTTTCATGAGTTTTGTGGGCGCATTTCTAATAGAAAAAGGTACAGATAGATCACCAGATTGCTTGACGAGTTGTTGTGCTTTTTTGATCGCTAGGTAACTAGCATTACTTTTGGCAGAGCTTGCAAGGTATATAACACATTGGCTTAAAATAATACTAGATTCTGGAAAGCCAATGGAGATAACAGATTGAAATGTTGCGTTAGCAAGTAAAAGTGCATTGGGGTTTGCATTTCCAATATCTTCACTAGCAAGTATGACTAACCTTCTAGCTATAAACTTTATATCCTCCCCTCCCTCAATCATTCTAGAGAGCCAGTATACAGCTGCATTTGGATCACTACCGCGTATTGATTTTATAAATGCCGAAACAATATCATAGTGCTGGTCTCCAGTTTTATCATACAACACCGTATTTTTTTGCACCTTATGCTGTACCATTTGGTTGGTGATAACCACTTTTTGTTTTTCATCACTTATCACCTCAGATATTTCAGAAATCACCACCAATTCTAAAATATTGAGAAGTTTTCTTGCATCACCTCCAGATAGTTTTAAAATGGCTTGTGTTTCTTGCAACACGATATCATATTTTAGTAATACAGTATCTACAGCAATGGCTCGTTTTAAAAGATCTTCCAGATCTTTTTTAGAAAATGAGTTTAACACATACACTTGACACCTTGAGAGTAGGGCAGGTATAACCTCAAAACTTGGGTTTTCTGTAGTGGCGCCAATAAGGGTGATCAATCCTTTTTCTACAGCACTAAGTAGGGAGTCTTGTTGAGATTTACTAAAACGATGAATTTCATCAATAAAAAGTATGGGGTTTTTTGTGGTAAACAACCCGTCTGCTTTTTTTGCTTTTTCAATAATCTCTCTAACGGCAGCTACTCCACTATCAATGGCGCTTAATTGGTAGAAAGGCCTTTCTGACTCAGATGCAATAATAGTAGCTAAAGTTGTTTTACCAATACCAGGAGGTCCCCAAAACAACATTGACGGTATCATGCCGCTTTGTAGTTGTTTTGTGAGTGCTCCAGTCTCACCAACCAGGTGTTGTTGGCTTAGATATCCTTGGAGTGTTTTTGGCCGTATTCTTTCTGCTAGTGGAATATTCATTTTATAAAGTTACATTTTTAATTTAGCTAATAAACTGACAATTTATCATATTGCAGGATTTGGATTTGTTTTTGCTATCTTGAGGTATGACTAAATCGCAAAAATTATATTTTTCTGTTGATGTAGTGCTTTATCCTTTGTTATTTGTGATAATCATGTGGCTCGTGTTTTGGTTTGAAATACGGTTTGTTGAAGATTTTACTCCCTATGGCATACACCCAGGAAAGGTTGAGGGTTTAAGAGGTATATTATTTGGTCCTTTTATACACGGTAATCTAAAGCACTTGTTTAACAACAGTGTTCCTATGTTGGTATTAGGAACTGCACTTTTTTATTTTTATCGCCCTTTGCGATGGCAAGTGTTTATTTTGGGTTTTGTTATTACGGGCCTTATTACTTGGGGTATAGGCCGCCCTGCAAACCATATTGGAGCTAGTGGTATTGTTTATTTATTGGCTTCTTTTTTATTCTTTAAAGGCATTATCTCAAAGCAATACCAACTTACAGCGCTTTCTTTCGCGGTTGTATTTGTGTATGGTAGTTTGCTTTGGTATGTATTTCCTTTAGATAGCCATATTTCTTGGGAAGGACATTTATCTGGTTTCGGAGTTGGTCTGTTGTTGGCTTATTTATACAAAGGCACTACAACAGTTACAAATAAAAAATTTGATTGGGAAACTGATGATTACCTGCCCGAGAATGATCCTTTTATGCAGCAATTTGATGCCGACGGTAATTTTATTGAAATAAAACAAACCCCAGATGACCAGCAATTAAGTACTACATCAAAAAATGATGTAGGTATTGTTTACACAATAGTGAAGCATAAAAAAGAGTAGGTTTTTTTACTTTGATCTTTGACGCACTACCTCATATAGTAAAGCACCACAGGCAACAGATACATTTAAAGAATTGATAACACCTAGTAGGGGTAATGAAGCTTTTTTGTCTACAATACTAAGTACAGATTTTGAAACTCCAAGACCTTCAGACCCCATAACAATAGCCATAGGTTCGTTTAATTCTAGATTGTATATAGTGTCTTGTGTTTTCTCTGTAGCAGCAATAGTTGTAATACCGCTTCCTTGAAGGTAATAAATGGCATCCTTAATGTGATCTACCTTACAGATAGGAATGTTAAATATAGCTCCCGCAGAGGTTTTTACAGTATCACCACTTACTGGTGCACCCCCCTTTTTTTGTATGATAACACCATCCACTCCAGTACATTCTGCTGTTCTTAGAATAGCACCAAAATTTCTAACATCACTAATCTGGTCTAGTATTAAAAACAAAGGTGTTTTTTCGCTTTCTAGTACCGCTTCCACCATGGTCTCTAACCCAACAAATTCTATGGGTGAACTAATTAAAATAATTCCTTGATGATTGCTACGGCATAGCTTCTCCATTTTTTCTAGAGGCACATATGAAATTGTGGTGTTTAATGCTTCAAGGTCTGCCACAATAGCATCAATCTTAGGGCTCTGTAGTCCTTTTTGGACATATGCCTTGTCTATGGTTTGTTTTGCCTTTAAAGCCTCTATAACAGGATAAATACCAAATAATAATGTCTCTTTCTTCATAGTGCAAAAATAAAAAACCATCCTTAGAAAAGGATGGTTTTTAAAATATATTAACTAATTATTTATTAGTCAGCGTCTTCGTAAGTAACCTCCCAGTTAAATGCGTCTAATAATACAGCTGTAACAGTTGCATTAGTGTTTCCTCCGTTCCAAGAACCTGCATCTTCAGGATCATCTCCTTCGGGGTAAGATCCACTTGGATTAGAACCGTCATATATAACTCCGTCTACAGTTGTTACAACACCAAAGAATTCAAAAGAATCGTCTTCTGCAAAAACAGAAGCATCAACTCCAAATAATTCAGCCATATCTGCAGTTGTGAAACTTACATCAAATGGGAATGTTGTTGTTGAACCGAAAGCTAGAGCCTCAGATGGAGCGCCAGCAAAATCACCAACTACTGTTACTTCATAAGTAGCGACAGTTCCGTTAGGATCTTCAGTCATCGCGCTAAAAGAAGCGGTTGCAGGATCTGCACCCATTTCAAATACTGGAGCAGTTACAAACTTTACAAATCCACCGTTAGATAATTCCGGAAAGCGTTCTAGATCTTGATCTTCACAACTAGTGAAAGTAACTGTAGATAATATTGCTACAAATACTAGAGAGAATATTTTATTTATATTTTTCATAATTAAAGTATTTAATTAAAATGGATTAGTTAATGAAACCAGCTGGGTTTGTATCCCAAAATACTTGGTTGTCAGCAGTTGTCTGACTTACATTAGGATTTGTGTTAGTTTCGTTTTCTGGGTATCTGTAAGATCTTGGGAATGGACCTACTGGCTTAACACCTGTTTGTAGTGTAGGATATCCTGTTCTTCTGTACATGTTGTAAGGCTCTACACCATTACCCCATGACGCAAGGTACCATTCTCTAACAACGATTTCTAACTTAGCATCGTTTCCTGATGCAGCATCATATTCTGCCATCACTCTAGCTATATAGGCACTAATCTCTGCACCTGTTGCAGCATAATCTATAGTTTCGTCATCTTCGTCAGTTGTGTCTAAAGAACCAGTAAAGTTGGTTACTTTATCCATACTAAGTGAGATACCTGCTTCTAATAAATCTCTTGAATTTACGCCAACTCCTAGGTCTAATCCAGCCTCTGCTAATGCAAAGTGTGTGAAAGATGATAAGAAAATTGGGTTTATACCAGCTCCATCAAGTGTTGGAGTTCCGTTTCCGTCTGATCTGTTAAATTGGTTGTTGTCAAAAGCTCCTCCACCTGGATAAACTCCCCAAGTAGATCTTCTAATACCATCATTTGGTATTCCTTCATCATCACCATGATCTCTACCCCAGTATAAGTTACCAACATAGCAGTAATCATAAATATCTTGACCTGCACAAGGAAGGTTAGATCCTGAAGGTGCAGAATTTTTTTGACGATAGATATAGTAACGTAGTCTTGGATCTGCAATTCCTGTTTCTACAAAAGGAGCTTCACCGTCACCTGCGTTTAACATATCTAAAAAGCCATTACTCATATAAAATCCTGCTCCATTAACATAATTGCCTTGAAATATTGGGCTTCTTGATTCTGGAGAAGCTGAAGATGAGTAGTTGAATTGAAAATCTTCATCATCAGTATCAATAATGTTTTCTGATAATAAACCTGAAATTGCTGCACCGTCACCCATGTTAAGATGCGCTTTTAATTTTAAAGTATTTGCAACAGCAATCCAGTTGTCTGCGTCAAAATCTCCGTAAAATAAATCTTGAGGTACTACAGCACTCCCTTGATTTAAGTTTGAGATAGCTGTGTTTAATAGCGCTATTTGAGCCGTATACACATCTTCTCCCGGATCTAAAGCTGGTGTTGGAAACTCAGCAAATTGATTAGCTTGACTGTAAGGTACATCACCTAAGTAATCTACTAATGTAATGTATGTGTATGCTTCTATGATTTGTGCCACACCTACATGATTAGGTAAACCACCTTCTGTATTTCCAGAAATAGTTTCTAATAAATCTACGTTTGCAAACATATTGTAAGCAGAAGCCCAAGTTCCATTTAATGAATTAACACCAATTGTTCCATTGTACTGTCCAAACTGCGCAGTCATACGCGTAATGTCTGAAGAACTTCCTCTAAAACCACTTATGATTCCGTTGAATGATAATTGTATTTGATTTAATACAAAGTTTTTATCTGCCACATCTGCACTAATTGCATTTGGGTTATCTAGTAAATCTAGCTCTGTTGTTTCACATCCAGTGAATAAAGCCAACATAGCTGTTACGAATGTTATTTTTAAAATATTTTTCATAATATGTAATTAAATTTTTTAGGTTACACTAGTATAACAAGGTGGTAATGTAATTACCACCTCACTAGTACCTTTTATTTTTAAAATGTTGCCTTTATACCAAATGAGTAACGCTTAGATGTAGGTCCCGTTTGGAATTCTAAACCTTGACCATTTCCTGTACCAACACTCAATGCTTCTGGATCAATGTTAAATGCATCAGGAATATTGAAAGCCTTCACATATAAGTTTTGACCAGATAAAGAGAATGAGATATTTCCGAAAGGAGTTTTCTCTAACATCTTCTCTGTAAGAGAGAACGTTAATGAAGCTTCTCTTAAACGTAAATGAGATGCGTCATACATACCTTGTCCAGATGGATCAACTAAGTTTATAAAGTATAAATCATTAGCACCAATTTGAATATTGTTTTGGATTGGTAGGCCATCATCCCCTAATAATAACTGACCTGTTGTAGGGTTAGCTAATAATCCTGGAATAACATATGTTCCTTCTCTGTTATCAACGTTTACCTCTGTTACACCACGACGGTAGAACTGAGATGCAGTTTGAGAATATATATCTCCACCATGTGTGTATTCTACTTGAGCAGATAATGATAACTGCTTGTAAGTAATCGTGTTTATTGTTGTTGCTGTCCAGTCTGCGTTAGGATCACCAATTGTTTCAATGTCTTTACCTAAATCTGACTCTGAGTCAAGAATTTGACCCGTACCTGGATTAATAAGTAATGCACCGTTTACACCAGTACCATAAGGATTTTCATCTGTTATGTTTGATTGTGCATAACGTGCAGCATAACCACCCTTGATTACTCCTAAAGCTTCTCCTTCTGAAGCATAGTTACCTAAGTTTGTGAATCCAGCATATGCAAAAGCTTCAACACCACCTAAGTCAATAACTGTGTTTTCAGAGGCACTAAAGTTGTTATCCATTTGCCATGTGAAATTATCACTCTTAATTAGCGTAAAGTTTAAACCTAATTCTACACCTTCTATTTGCGTTTCTGCAATGTTATCAGCTGTAAAGGTAGCTCCAGTAGATGGAGATATTGGTCTTCCTACAATTTGATCTTGTATTGATCTTCTGTAAACAGTTGCGTCAAGACTAATTCTTTTCTTAAATAAATCTGCATCTAAACCAAGTTCAAATTCTTTTTGAAGTTCTGGTTTAAGGTTTACATTTCCTAGTACAGAAGATAATCCGTTTGTAGTAACTGCATTTCCATCACTGTCAAGTACTGACGATGCTGTAGAATTAAATCCAGTTCTTGTAGAGTATACTCCTGGGAACCTTGCAGATGTACCGTAACCTCCACGGAATTTTAAGTAGTTAAGTGCATCAGATGATCCACCATCCATTGATGTTGGCACAAATGATAATGAAGCACCAGGATAAAATAACGTATTATTTTCAGCCTCTAATGTAGAAGCCCAGTCATTACGACCTGATAACGTTAAAAATAAGTAACCACCATAGTCAAAAGCAGCTTCACCATAAGCACCTAATATATTTTGTTGTGCTTGGAAACTTAAACTACCCGCAACTGGATCATTAATCGTTTGATCAATAAAGTTGTCATGGTCAAAGAAACCAAATACTACTTGGTTAACACTAGATTGTCCAAACTGTTCATAGGTATCACGTCTTGCGTTGAAACCTAGTTGAGTTGTTAAACTAAAGTCATCAGCTAGTTCTAAGTTATTAAAACTAAAGTTTAAGTTATGGTCATAAATAAAGTTAGTACCACTTGTTGTTCTTAGGTAACCTGTTGTATAAGGTGCCGTAACATTTCCTTTAGCAGCTTTAAACTCTTGAGTTTCGTTGTAGGTATCTAAACCAAAACGGTATGATACAGATGCGTTATCAGAAATTTCATAAGAAGCACCTAACTTACCGTAAAAACGATTTGTTTTTTGCTCACTACCTGCGTAGTTAGTTAACCAATTCGGATTTTCTTGATCTGATCTGTAATATACACTTGATCTATCGTTTGGATTCTCGAAAGGAAGGTTCATTAGATCCAAGTTTCTTGGAATAAATAATGTTCTTGTAAAAATAGATAAAGCTCCACCTGCGTTGTTTGCAGCAATTGGAGGAGTATTTACTCTTGTACTACTAAAGTTTGCAGTTCCGTTGAATGAGAATTTGTTAGATAGTTTTGTAGAACCACCAAGTCCAATGTTGTAACGAGTTAATCCATTATTTCTAATGTAACCGTCTTCAGTAGTGTAACCAAAGTTAAGGTTGTAACGAGTGTTACCGTTGTTTCCAGGAGAACCTGCAACGTTTACAGACATTGATTGTCCTAAACCAGTTCTAAAAAAGTCCTTTACATTGTTATTAGCAGCTGCATAAGGAATTTCTAGACCATCAAATTCAGGGAATAAATCTCCTTGACTTGCATAGGGGTGAGCAACCATTTGATTTGAGTCAAAACGAGCTCCCCAGTTACCTACATATCCAGGGTTTATAATATTGTCTGCACCTTGACCATACTCATTTTGGTAATCTGCAAGGTTAGAAATTTGTGTTTGGTAAACAGAAGAGTTAACAGTTACCTCAAACTTTTTGTTTAAGTCTTTGTTAGATCCATTTTTGGTTGTAATAAGTACAACACCATTTCTTCCTTGTTGTCCGTATAATACAGAAGCACTCAAACCTTTTAAGATTTGTACACTTTCTACATTGTTTGGATCTAAATCTAAGAAACGACTACTTGTTACTGTGTTACCACCAGCAAAACCAGTTTGTTGATTTGTACCAGAGTCAAAAGGCACACCATCTACAATAAATAATGGTTGGTTACTACCGTTAATAGAGCTTCTACCACGAATAACAAAGTTAGTACCAGATCCCGTAGCTCCACTGTTACCTACAATTTGAACACCGGCAACTTTACCATTTAATGATCTAACAACGTCAGATTCTGGTTTGTTTTCAATTGCATCAGCTTCAAGTGTTGTAACTGCATACCCTAAAGACTTTCTCTCTTTAGTTGCACCACCATATCCTGTAAGTACTACCGCATCTAGCGTTTCTCCTTGAGCCATTGTTACATTCCTGTCTCTTATACACATCTGACGCTGCCGACGAAGAGGATAGTGTAGAT
>CAJXUG010000073.1:0-9394 GCA_913060785.1 uncultured Flavobacteriaceae bacterium
ACACTATCCTCTTCGTCGGCAGCGTCAGATGTGTATAAGAGACAGGTATCAATGGTGAGGCATTACTCTTTAAAGCAGAAAAATAATGAGCAATTATCCAATACAAAAAACAGAAGCCCAGTGGAGAGAACAACTTGGAGAGGCGCACTATAAAATTCTTCGGGAAAAAGGTACAGAACGCCCTTTTACTGGAAGTTACAATCTTACCTTTGAGGATGGCACCTATGGCTGCATGGGTTGTAAAAGCAAACTATTTGAAAGTTCTAGCAAATTTGATAGCGGCTGCGGTTGGCCAAGTTTTGACCAAAGTATTGCAGGTAGTGTCACCTACATAAAGGACACTACTTTAGGTATGGAACGTACAGAAATAGTTTGCTCAAATTGTGGAGGTCATTTAGGACATGTTTTTAATGACGGGCCTACCAATACCGGCCAGCGCTATTGTGTGAATTCTCTCTCTGTAGATTTTGAAAAATAGAGGGCAACCTTACCTTTGGTTGCCAAGTTATATAATGCCACAAACATGATAATTATTTGAAATGTTCTTTTTTCAAAAATTTGTTATGTTTCCATTCCACATTTTGTAAATTTGCCATAATAAATTAACTAGCAAATAAAGTACCATGAGTAAATATGATGTAATTGTATTAGGAAGTGGCCCTGGAGGTTATGTAACTGCCATTAGAGCGTCACAACTAGGATTAAAAACAGCTGTCATTGAAAAGGAAAGCCTAGGAGGTGTTTGTCTTAACTGGGGTTGTATCCCTACTAAAGCATTGCTAAAAAGTGCACAAGTTTTTGATTACCTAAAACATGCAGAAGATTACGGTCTTTCAGTAAAACAGTACGACAAAGACTTTACCAAAGTTGTCGCTCGTAGTAGAAGTGTTGCAGATGGCATGAGTAAAGGGGTACAGTTTTTATTGAAAAAAAACAAAATTGATGTACTAAAAGGTTTCGGAAAACTTAAGCCAGGAAAGAAAGTAGATGTTGATGGTACAGAGTATAGCGCAGAACATATAATTGTAGCTACAGGTTCACGCTCACGTGTGTTACCAAATTTGCCACAAGACGGAAAAAAAGTAATTGGATACAGAGAGGCCATGACCCTAGAAAAGCAACCAAAATCAATGATTATTGTTGGTAGTGGAGCTATTGGTGTTGAATTCGCCCATTTTTACAACACCATGGGAACAGATGTTACCCTTGTAGAATTTCAGCCAAATATAGTCCCTGTTGAAGATATAGATGTTTCAAAACAATTTGAACGTTCTTTCAAAAAAGCAGGTATAAAAGTAATGACCAATTCATCTGTAGAAAAAGTGGACACTACTGGCAAAACAGTAAAAGCTACTGTAAAGACCAAAAAAGGAGAAGAAATCCTTGAAGCAGATGTTGTATTATCTGCAGTAGGTATTGTTTCTAACATTGAAGGGATAGGCCTTGAAGATGTTGGTATTGTTGCAGATAAAGGTAAGATCATGGTTAATGACTTCTACCAAACCAACATACCTGGATATTACGCAATTGGTGATGTAACTCCTGGACAAGCATTAGCTCATGTAGCATCAGCAGAAGGAATTACATGTGTAGAAAAAATTGCAGGCATGCAAGTAGAAGCTATAGACTACGGAAACATTCCAGGATGTACCTACGCAACTCCAGAGATTGCAAGTGTTGGTATGACAGAAAAGCAAGCAAAAGAAGCAGGCTATGAATTAAAGGTTGGTAAATTTCCTTTTTCTGCCTCTGGAAAAGCAAGTGCAGCTGGAACAAAAGATGGTTTTGTAAAAGTTATTTTTGATGCCAAGTATGGAGAATGGCTAGGATGCCATATGATTGGCGCAGGAGTTACAGATATGATAGCCGAAGCCGTGCTAGGTAGGAAACTAGAAACTACAGGACACGAAGTTTTAAAAACCATACACCCACACCCTACTATGAGTGAGGCTGTTATGGAGGCTGTTGCAGATGCCTATGGTGAGGTGATTCACCTATAGTTTTAAAGATGTATAAAAAAACCCGCTCTTGAAGCGGGATTTTTTATGTTTAATTTATTCTCAGATAGTCTTAATAAATAAATCAACCTTCCAACACTAGACTACTTTAAATTGTTAATAGCGGTGTTTAAAACATATTATTTTAACCTTATATATGGTATCAAATTTTATTATGTTTGTTTTAAGGGGTGCCGTATTTTATAACCAACCTCACAAACAAGCTTCTCTGTGGAATGAAAAACTTTTTAATAGCGTTTTTTACTTTTGTTATATGGTCATTCTTTGCGCTATGGGTTTATTTTATGATGCTACCCAACGAGCAAGAAATTACTATTAGTAAAAACGTATCTCCTAAAGAAGTTGTTATTAACACATCTGTGGCTACTGAAACATCGGATGTATCTCCAACCACAGTAATACCACAAGAGAATAATCAACCTATTACAACCCAAGAGATAATTGATATTGAAGTTTTGCCTGAACCTCTCCCCGCTTCTGGATTAACGGCGCGTGGTTCAGACAATAACATTGTATTTGTCTTTGAAAAAGGTATTTCTTTCATAAAAAATACTAGTAATCTAATCATCCCTTTACCTTTAAATGCCTTTAAAAACTTAATCAAAGATTATTTGATACAATATCCACAAAAAGAAGTTCATATTATATCCTCATACAGCGCTACTGAAAACTTTGTAACCCCAAATATTGGCAAGCAACGTGGTATGCAAATAAAAAACATGCTTATACAAACCGGTATTTCTAGCTCTAGAATTGTTGTGAAATCAAATATTCAGGATATTACCTTCTCCAGTGACAATAGTTATTCAAACGCAATTGCATTTGAATTTAAGCCCTTAGATAAAAAACGAATTACTTCAATTGCACCTAAGGCTATTAAAATTCCAAAAAGTATTACCTTTTACCCTACGTTTACTAACACAACTATTTTAAAAACAAAAAAACTACAAGAGCTTGTTGCTCGTGTTACAAATATTTTAAATAGTAATCCAAGTACCAAAGTAACACTTATTGGGCATACAGATAACGCTAAAACCTCAGAAGAAAACTACACCTTAGGTCTTTCTTATGCAAATCAAATCAAGTGGTACCTTACCGCTAAAGGTGCCATTGAAACAAAAAAGATTCGCATAAAATCAAAGGGAGAAACACAACCCCTAAAAAGCAATAGAACAAAAAAGGGGAGCCAAGCAAATAAAAGAGTTGTCTTAGAATTTAAATAATTAATGAATTCCTTACACAAATACATATCGCAATTACAAACTCCAGAATTCTTGGGGATATTTGTCTTGATGCTAAGTACTTTTTTGATTGGATATCTTTTTGGTCTTTATCTAGAAAAAACAAAAAAAAGAGCCCTTATAAACAGACTTAAAAAAGAGGTAAACACACTAAAAAGCCCAAAAAAAATAAAAAACATATCTGTAATTTATGATGAGATAAAGCCAAAAACCAATACAAGTATAAAACAGCATGTTGTCTCCTCTCAAAAGGAAACTACATCTCAAAAAAACAAGCAGACTATAGCAGCAAAAGCTCGATCAGAGTATGTAAACTACACCCACAACAAACCATTGTTAGATTTTGAGAGTATTGGTAATGGCGATAAATACAATGCGGATAGCCTGACTCAAATTAACGGGATAGGCCCCTACATTGAACAGCGGCTTAATGAGATTGGCATTTACAATTATAGCCAGATAAGTAGGCTCCAACTCAAAGACATTGCTGTTATTACTCACCTTATTGATTTTTTTCCAGGAAGAATAGAAAGAGACAATTGGGTGCACCAAGCTCAGGAACTTACCTTAACACAATAGAAACATGAAATTAGCGACATTAGATTGGGCTTTGATGATTATTTTTTTTATTGTTTTCTTGGTCATTGGAATCATGGTGTCAAAAAAAGCAGGGAAAAATACTCAAGAATTTTTCTTGTCTGGTCGCAACATGCCTTGGTGGTTGCTTGGAATATCTATGGTTGCCACAACATTTGCTGCAGACACGCCCGGTCTTGTAACAGAACTTGTAAGACAAAATGGAGTATCTGGTAATTGGGTGTGGTGGGCTTTTTTACTCACTGGTATGCTTACCGTTTTTTTTTATGCAAAGCTATGGAGACGATCAGGGATTAATACAGATTTAGAGTTTTATGAGCTCCGTTATAAAGGTAAAGCTGCAGGTTTTCTAAGAGGCTTTAGAGCTATATATCTTGGTGTTGTCTTTAATATTATTACCATGGCTGGAGTATGTTTGGCTGGAGCAAAAATAGCCAACATTTTACTTGGTATCTCTCAAGAGCACACCCTGCTAATTTCCTCTATAATTGTAGTGATTTACTCATCTTTAGGTGGCTTAAAGGGAGTTCTCATTACAGATATGATACAATTTATTATTGCTATGGTAGGTTCTATTTGGGCAACAATATATATTCTAGACATACCAGAGATTGGTGGATTACAAAATTTATTATTGCATGAAAATGTAGTTGGAAAACTGGATATTTTCCCAGATTTTGAAAATACAGAAATGTTAATCACTTTATTTATTATTCCATTTGCAGTACAATGGTGGAGTACTTGGTATCCAGGCGCAGAACCAGGCGGTGGCGGTTATATAGCGCAGCGGATGCTAGCTGCCAAAGACGAAAAAAACGCTATGTGGGCAACGCTATTTTTTAATTTTGCTCACTATGCATTAAGACCTTGGCCATGGATATTGGTAGGCTTAGCATCTTTAGTGTTATTTCCAACACTTGAAAGTATCGCTGTGGCTTTTCCTGGACTAAATCCCGAAATGCAAGGAGATGACGTTGCCTACGCAGCAATGATGACCTACCTCCCTGCAGGTCTAATTGGTATTGTCATGACCTCTTTAATAGCGGCATTTATGAGTACCATATCAACCCAGCTTAACTGGGGAAGCTCTTATATAGTAAATGATTTTTACGGAAGGTTTATCAATCAAAAGGCAACAGAAAAACAAAAAGTATTGGTTGGAAGAGTTTCAACAGTGGTATTGATGATATGCGCCGCGTGGTTCTCATTCTATCTCAAGTCTGCAAAAGATGTTTTTGATCTGTTGTTACAAATTGGAGCAGGTACCGGATTACTATTTATCATAAGATGGTTTTGGAAAAGAGTTAATCCATATAGTGAAATTGCTGCTATGATTATTTCTTTTATAATAGCTGCTTTTTTCTTTATCAACAAAAAACTAGATATCCCTTTATTTGAAATTGCAGGATATTGGCAATTAATAATTGGTGTGGTTGTAACAACAATTGGTTGGGTTATTGTGACACTCTTTACAAAACCAACAGACGCAAACACATTAGCCTCATTTGAACAACTTATCTTTGGAAAGAAAAGTAAGTTTCATAACATTCAGTATAAAATAGTAGGATTCTTACTTGGTGTGATAGGAACCTATAGCTTCCTTTTCGCGACAGGATACTTTATTTACAGTAAAACAACTATTGCAATTATTCTTAGTGTCATATCTGTTGGGTGCGCAGGAATTCTAATTAAAATTTGGAACAAAATAACCTAAAGCCAAACTGCAATACCAATAAAAAAACCTGCTATATTTAGCAGGTTTTTTTAAATATTAAATTAGGTTTATGTGCTATTTAAAATGCATGAAAGCTTGTTTTGCTAACAATGCCTCTTCGCTTTCAACATTATTATCATCAGGTACACAGCAATCTACGGGGCATACAGCTGCACACTGCGGTTCATCATGAAAGCCTTTACACTCTGTACACTTATCTGCAACTATGTAATAAATTTCATCACTAACAGGCTCCTGAGTTTCATTGGCATCTACTGCTTTACCATTGGTAAGTACAAGAGACCCTTCTAAATCTGTTCCGTCTGCATAACGCCAATCATCTGCGCCTTCATAGATTGCTGTATTTGGGCATTCTGGCTCACAGGCTCCACAGTTAATACATTCATCAGTTATTATAATTGCCATGTAGTATATTTTTATATTAGTGCAAATTTAAGCCCTAGTAATGGCAACTACAAATACATCTTGATAATTTGTGAAAACATTTTGTTTCTCAGCGCTTTTTCAAGGCATATTTACTTGAGTTTTTTTTACCTTTGAAGATTACATAAATTATAATGAATCTACAACAAAGAATAGATGCTTTTGTAAAATTAGGAAGCTTTTTAGGGCAGTTTGTTTCTCCCTTGGAAGATCATACAACTGCAGCGCAAACTAAAGTTTCTAGCAATGATTCATCAGGGGTTGATACTGCCATTTTTTACGAGAAAATGATACAAACCCTCCAAGATGCCCACCATCAAAACACCTGGTTTACCTATGATAACCTTGCTTTTTCCTGTAAAAGTTGGAGTGAAGCTTTAACCCAAGAAAATCTCACCAATTGGGTTTCAAACTATACTATTAGTAAGGTAGATACTCCAAAGACCATTGCTATTGTAATGGCAGGTAATATTCCACTAGTTGGGTTTCATGATTTTTTATCTGTGCTGCTTTGCGGTCACAAACTACAAGCAAAGTTGTCCTCTAACGATAAAAAACTATTGCCTTTTTTGGCTAGCTATTTATGCTCTGTGGCCCCTGAGTTTAAGCCCTATATTACTTTTACAGAAGACACCTTAAAAGGCTTCGATGCTGTAATAGCTACGGGCAGTAATAATACCGCTACATACTTTGATCATTATTTTAGTAAGTATCCTCATATTATACGTAAAAATAGAAATGCCGTTGCCATTATTACAGGTAAAGAAACTCCACAACAAATGGAAGCTTTAGCAGATGATGTGTATCGCTATTTTGGATTGGGGTGTCGTAATGTTTCAAAAATATATATACCACAGCAGTATAACCTGGATCACTTTTTTAATGGCATGTATGCTTGGAAACAAGTAATAAATAATCATAAATACATCAATAACTATGATTATAATAAAGCAGTTTATTTGATGAGTAACATCAAATTATTAGACAATGAATTTATGCTCCTTAAAGAAGATACAGGCTTTAGCTCCCCTATCTCTGTGGTGTTTTATGAACGCTATAAAGACATCAAAGATGTTAGAATTCAATTAGAGGCTCAAAGGCAACACATACAATGTATCGTTTCTCTAGAAGATGTTCCTTTTGGAGTAGCACAAACACCCGCCCTCTCAGATTATGCAGATGGTGTAGACACCATAGAATTCTTAATATCATTATAATAACTTACTAACGCAACAACTATTTTTTCTGCTATTTTTTACAACTTTGAAAAACAATTATAATACTTATGAAAAAACATAACTTTAGCGCAGGGCCATGTATACTTCCTGCATCTGTATTAAAACAAGCAAGTAATGCTGTAATTAATTTTGATAATCTAGATTTATCTCTTCTAGAAATATCTCACCGTAGCACCAATTTTGTTAGTGTTATGGAACACGCCAAAGAATTAGCTCTAGAACATTTAGGATTACAAAATAAAGGCTACAAAGCGCTATTTCTTCAAGGTGGAGCAAGCATGGAGTTTCTAATGGTTGCATACAATTTTTTAGAAAATAAAGCAGGGTATACAAACACCGGTACTTGGTCAGACAAGGCCATTAAAGAAGCAAAATTATTTGGGGATGTGGTAGAGATTGCATCGTCAAAGCATGCAAACTTTAATTATATCCCTAAAGACTACACAGTCCCTAACGGTTTAGATTTTTTCCATTGCACAAGTAACAATACTATTTTTGGAACTCAAATGAATGAATTTCCAAAGACAGATTGCCCATTAATTTGTGATATGAGTAGTGATATTTTTTCTAGACAGTTAGACTTTGAGAAATTTGATTTAATTTATGCAGGCGCTCAAAAAAATATGGGACCGGCAGGTACAACACTCATTGTAGTTAAAGAATCTGTTTTAGGAAAGGTTTCTAGGCAAATACCTTCTATGCTAGATTATAAAGTTCATATCAGTAAAGACAGTATGTTTAATACACCAGCTGTATTTCCTGTATACGTTTCAATGCTAACGCTTTCTTGGCTAAAAGACCAAGGAGGTATTACTGCAATAGAAAAATTAAACAATCAAAAAGCCGAAATTTTATACAACGAGATAGATCGCAATCCATTATTCACAGGTTTTGTTGCCAATAAAGAAGATAGATCAAAAATGAATGCAACCTTCAGCCTTACAGATGAAAGTCTTACAGACACCTTTGACACCCTTTGGAAACAAGCGGGTATAAACGGGCTAAATGGACACAGAAGTGTTGGAGGCTACAGAGCCTCTATGTATAATGCATTATCGGTAGAGAGTGTACAGGTGCTTGTTGATGTGATGCAAAATCTAGAAAACAAAGCTTAAAAGTATATAAATAATAATAATATTAAAACAATGTAAGGATGTAGGTCTTTACAAAAATGAAAAATATCTCTATGAAAGTATTAGCAAACGACGGAGTTTCTCAATCTGGTATTGACGCATTAACCAAGGCAGGTATTGAGGTTATAACCACAAAAGTGGCTCAAGAACAACTGGAAAATTATATCAATGAAAACAATATTAGTGTTTTGTTGGTACGTAGTGCAACTACCGCCAGAAAAGCATTAATTGATGCATGTCCAGGTTTAAAGATAATTGGACGCGGCGGTGTGGGTATGGATAACATAGATGTAACCTATGCACGTGAGAAAGGTGTAAGTGTTATAAATACACCTGCTGCATCTTCATCATCTGTGGCAGAATTAGTTTTTGCTCATCTATTTGGGGGAGTTCGGTATCTTTTTGATTCTAATAGAAACATGCCTTTAGATGGTGACACAAGATTTAAAGAACTAAAGAAAAACTATGCCAAAGGAAGTGAGTTGCGAGGTAAAACAATTGGTATTATAGGTTTTGGCCGCATTGGCCGTGAGGTAGCTAAAATTGCTCTTGGTTGTGGCATGAAGGTTATAGCAAGCGATAATTATGTTGATACTGCAAATATAACTTTAGACTTTTTTGATGGTCAAAAAGTAACTTTAGAAGTTAAAACAAAACCAATTGATGCATTACTACAGCAAAGTGATTTTATTACCCTTCATGTTCCCGCACAAAAACAATATGTTATTGGTAAAGAGCAAATTGCAAAAATGAAAGATGGAGCTGCTATTATTAATGCAGCACGTGGAGGAGTTATAGACGAGGTTGCTTTAATCGAGGCTTTAGATAGTGGTAAAATTTCTTTTGCAGGTCTTGATACTTTTGAAAAAGAACCAACTCCAGCGGTTAAAGTACTTATGAGTCATAAAGTATCTCTAAGCCCTCATATTGGCGCTGCAACAAATGAAGCACAAGATAGAATCTGTCTCTTATACACATCTGACGCTGCCGACGAAGAGGATAGTGTAGA
>CAJXUG010000074.1:0-9233 GCA_913060785.1 uncultured Flavobacteriaceae bacterium
ATATTTATGAGTTGTTTTCGAGTAACGCCATTAAGACAACCATCTGAAATTGGTGGCGTTTTTATAACATTGCCCTTCACTAAAAAAAGATTACCATTTAAAGCTTCTACAACACTTTTGTTTTCATTTATAAGAAGACAGTTGGCATAATCATTTTCTTCAGCATAAATACTTCCTAGAATACTTATTAGTTTATTGTTAGATTTTATTGAAGATAGTAAGCCGCTAGTTAAGTAATGGTCTTTAAAAAGTTCAATTTCATAGGCTTGGTCTTCACCCATATAAAAGGTCTCCTTAAGTTCTGTAGCCATAATTATAAATTCTATGCCACGGTCTTTCGGAGAATACAGACCACCTTCTTTTCTATGCACCTGTAATTTTACCCTTGCATTAGTTAAAGATTTAGATTGTACAGTTTCTTTAATCTGTGTCTCTAAGTATTCTGGAGAAAAGGCCATAGGAATATCCATTCTTAATATCCTCATTGAAGACATTAATCTAAAATAGTGATCTTCCCAAAATATTACCTTACCGTTTAAAACACGTATGGTTTCAAAAAGGCTGTCTCCATAAGAATAGCCTCTATTAGTAATAGAAAGTTTTGCCTCTTCCTGAGGTATAAGATTGCCGTTAAAATTTACCATAAAAAAACCTCAACAATAAATGTTGAGGTTTTTATAAAATTGGGTAGCTATAACTACTTAAACACCACTACTCTTTTAGTAGCTTTATTTGAGCCGTTAGTCAAAGACACAAAGAAAACACCTACTGGTTGAGCACTAAAGTCTAAGGTAGTTGTATGGGTTTGCCCATTGCTGTCTAAAAGACCTTTAAAAACTTGTTGTCCAATTGTGTTGTATACACTGTAAGAAATGGCTCCAAAGTCTCTGGTTGTTGTGAAATTTACATCATACTGTTTTGCACCCGCAGCTAAGATTGTAAAATCTCCACTATTAAACTCTTGATCAATCACAGATAAGGTAGTATTGTTAATTGTTTTTGTGAATGAATCATTAGGAGTGTTTGCATCTGCAGGTAGTAGTGTACGCGCTTCAATTTCATACTCTTGTTGCGCTATAGATAAATCTATAGTTGTATTAAAAGTATAGTCAGCAGAGCTTTGAGGAGCAATCGTTTCTGTGAATGTTTCCGTAACAATTAGCTGGTCATCTACTCGAAGTGCAATATCAAAATTACTTTGAGGATCTGTACCAAAATTAAATATCTTAACCGTTACAGTTTCTGAGTCTGTCAAGTCATCTCCACTAACTGGCTGTTCAAAATTGTAAACACCTATATCTTCAGGAAAACCATTATTGAGTGTAAAAGAAGCAATACGAGTTCTCCATTGGTTTATCCCAACAAAATACTCTGATGTATGCCAAAAAGTTACACCATCTGGATCCATGGTAAGGTGTGCGTAATCTCCAAATCTATTTTGGTTTGTTTGACGTCCAGTACCCTCCCATATAGAGCCCTCTGGAAAAGTCATCTCTCCTAGGGTGTCACCATCATAACGACCTGTATACCTTATACTAGCATATGTATTTTCACTACTAATATTGTAAGCCATACCAATATTCCCGTCTTGATCCATGGCAGCACTACTCATATACCTACTCTCTCCGTCTTCGGGTGCAAATGAACCCTCTTGGTATAATGCCCAACTGCTATCTGCATCTGTGTTACGAAGTTCAATCCAACGAATACCTCCACGTTGAGATCCCATGTCTTCATTAAAAGTGATTACCCAGGAATTGTAGTTGTCAAAACTTCTATAATTTGCTGCATAACTTATCACTCCAGAGGCGCCATCTAAACGTTGGTCTGTATTTTTTTGTTTGAAATCACCCAAACCAAATGAACGGAAAAAAGAATCAAAAGGAGCTGTTTCAATTTCTTGAGGCTGGCTAACTGTTGAGTTATCTGGAGTTGTAAAATCTGTTTCTATAGTCCAAACTTTTAGGTGGTCATAAGAAACACCACCCCAAGAACCATCTTGCAGGTATACAATAAAGGCAGGAGAGTCTGTGTCTGCGTCATTACCAACTAAATTTGCTGGCTCTGGACTTATTACTGTGGCTGGGTTTCTGATAAACTGAGGTAAGCTAAATCCAATAATTGTTGGATCAGGTTCACCATCTATCATGGCTTGTCTGTTTAATACATATACTTTATCACCTTGATTTTTATTTGCTGTTAGATAATATCCATCATGCCAAACCGAGTAGTGTGGGTAATCTGGAAATGCATCCAATGGGTAGTTATAAAGATTGTAAGATCCTGTTGGATCTGGAGTTTGAGAAATACCAATAATGAGAGCGTTAGTACTTACATTGAATTGACTTACAAAGAAACGATCTGCAAGGTGGTCATACATTACAATAGGATCTCCGTTGCTATTTCCATTACCTAGAAAAGTACCCAGCGCTACTGGCCCTGTTAATAAATTTCCTGTTTTGTCAAATATCTTAACCACTAAGTTAACAGCATGAACATAATGATTAGGTCCTACTGCGCCCGTTGGGTCTGGGGGTATCGCTTGTCCTTCTTGGATAGAGGCACCTTGAAAGTTTTGAAGCACCGTAAGAGCATCTCTAGTTCCTTGCTCACTTTGGTAGCCTGGGTGTTGTCCTTCAAGTGGTAAATCATTTTCATTTATGATTGCATTTTTTTGAGTTGGGTCATATTTTTGCTTGATCTCTCTGGCATACTCAAAACCTTCATCCTCCATTTCTGTTACACTCGGCATATCGCGAAGTGCTATAGTGGTTCCAACAAAAGTACCTTGTGATACAGAACTTGGTCCTAATGTTTGTTGTGCAAATGCATTACAAGAAAATAAAATAGCAGAAGCCATTAGTAAGTTTCTTAATTTCATAATAAATGATTTTAATTAATTTTTTTTTGTGCAATATACCTTTTAAAGGTGGTTTGGTAGTATTTAAAATACATACTTAACTCAATTTTAAGATATTTTTTATAAAGGTACCTCAAGATAATCATGCATTCTAATAAAACAACTCACAATAATCTCATTGATGCTTTTTTTTTTAGACAAAGGCTGTTAAAAAGTTTCTCATAACCTTGACCAAATCAGTTGTTTTCTGATAAAAAATTTCAGAAAAAAAACTACCTTTACACTTTAAAAACCATTGAAATCCTATCAAGAATGATTCACTTTTTTGGAGACCTTACAACCAAAGTCTTTGCTGTCCAGACAACCGCAGAAATTTCATCACAAAGCAACCAAAAACTGCAATGGCTTTTTGGCAATACACCACAAATAAAGCAGTCCGCAATCGCGGATTTTTTTATTGGTCCAAGAGCCTCTATGATAACACCCTGGAGCACAAATGCTGTTGAAATAACACAAAACATGGGGGTTGAAGGAATTATTAGAATTGAAGAGTTTATACCCACCATAGAAACTGCAAGTGATTTTGACCCAATGTTATTGCAAAAATTTCCCTTGTTAGACCAAACTATTTTTGATGTATCTGCAACGCCAGAGGCTATAAAAGATATTCATGATATTGCAGCCTACAATGCATCTGAAGGATTGGCTTTAAACAAGGAAGAAGTTGCATATCTAGACAGCCTTGCAATCAAGCTTGGCAGAAAACTTACAGACTCTGAAGTATTTGGTTTTAGCCAAGCCAATAGCGAGCATTGTAGACACAAAATATTTAATGGCACCTTTATTATAGATGGAGAGAAAATGCCATCTTCTTTATTTAAATTAATCAAAAAAACTTCCAAAGAAAATCCAAACGAAATTGTATCTGCCTACAAAGACAATGTTGCTTTTGTAAATGGGCCTGTAGTTACTCAGTTTGCCCCAAAGAGTGCAGATAAACCAGACTACTATCAAAACAAAGATTTTAATAGTGTGATTTCAATTAAAGCAGAAACACATAATTTTCCAACAACGGTTGAGCCTTTTAACGGAGCAGCAACAGGATCTGGTGGAGAAATTAGAGATAGATTGGCTGGAGGAAAAGGATCACTACCCCTAGCTGGTAGTGCAGTATACATGACATCTTACTCGAGATTAGAAAAAAATCGCCCCTGGGAGCAAGCCATGAAGCAGAGAGATTGGTTGTACCAAACTCCGCTTGATATTTTAATTAAAGCAAGTAATGGAGCTAGTGATTTTGGAAACAAATTTGGCCAACCATTAATTACAGGATCTGTACTCACTTTTGAGCATGAAGAACACGCCAGGAAACTAGGTTTTGACAAAGTTATTATGATGGCTGGTGGAATTGGGTATGGCAAGGCAGAACAAGCCCTAAAGGATACGCCTCAACAAGGAGACCAGATCGTGATTCTTGGCGGAGAAAATTACCGCATTGGTATGGGAGGCGCAGCAGTATCTAGCGCAGACACAGGTGCCTTCTCTAGTGGCATTGAATTAAATGCCATACAGAGGTCTAATCCAGAAATGCAAAAACGCGCTGCTAATGCTGTAAGAGGTATGGTAGAGAGTGATATAAACCCTATTGTATCTATTCATGATCATGGCGCAGGAGGCCACCTCAACTGCCTTAGCGAACTGGTAGAAGATACAGGAGGAATAATAAATATAGATGCGCTTCCTGTTGGAGACCCAACACTCTCTGCTAAAGAGATTATAGGAAACGAATCTCAAGAACGCATGGGTCTTGTTATTGGCAAAAAAGATTTAGATACCCTCCAACGCGTTGCAGACAGAGAGCGATCTCCAATGTACCGGGTTGGGGAAGTTACTGCAGACCATCAATTTACTTTTGAGAGTAAAATATCTGGAGAAAAACCTATGGATTTTGCTTTAAGTGATATGTTTGGAAGCTCTCCAGAAACAATCATGACAGATACTACAATAGCTAGAGAGTATACCTTTGCGAGTTACAATGTTTCAGAAATTAAAAAATACACCTCTGAGGTATTAAGCCTTGAGGCTGTTGGTTGTAAAGACTGGTTAACCAATAAAGTAGATCGCTGTGTTACGGGTAAGGTAGCAAAACAACAATGCGCTGGGCCCTTACAATTACCACTCAATAATTGTGGTGTGATGGCGCTAGATTATAATGGCAAACAAGGTGTTGCTACCAGCATTGGACACTCCCCTATCTCTGGACTTATAGACCCAGTTGCAGGATCTAGAAATTCTATAACAGAATCTTTAACCAATATTATTTGGGCGCCCCTAGACAAAGGATTAAAGAGTATTTCTTTATCTGCCAATTGGATGTGGCCGTGTAATAATCCAGGAGAAGATGCGCGCCTTTATAAAGCTGTTGAAGCAATTAGTGATTTTAGTATTGCTCTTGGCATAAATGTGCCTACTGGAAAGGATTCTCTTTCTATGAAGCAGAAATATAAAAACGAACAAGTAATATCTCCAGGAACTGTAATTATAACAGCAGCTGGACATTGTAAGGATATTAAAAAAGTAGTGGAACCCGTATTACAAAAAGACAAAGGAAGTATTTATTATATAAACATAAGCCAAGATGATTTTAAACTGGGAGGATCCTCTTTTGGTCAAGTTTTAAATAGTGTTGGAAATGAGGCTCCAACAGTAAAAAACGCTTCTTATGTGGCTACTGTTTTCAACACCATACAAATCCTTATTTTGGATAATCAAATTGCAGCAGGTCATGACGTTGCCTCAGGAGGACTTATTACTACCCTTTTAGAAATGTGTTTTGCAGATACACATTTAGGAGCTACTTTAAACCTATCTAACCTTGAAGAAAAAGATACTGTAAAAGTTTTATTTTCAGAGAATTGCGGTATTGTAATTCAAGCATCACATGATCATACTTTCGAGAACACTTTACTAGAAAACAGCATAGATTTTGTTAAAATAGGAACGGTGTCAACCAAAGAAGAGCTATCCCTTACCAACTACACCGATCAGGTTTGTTTTGATATCGTGCAAATGAGAGACTCATGGTATAAGACCTCTCACCTACTGGATGCAAAGCAGAGCGGAAATATGGCAGTGCCACGTTTTAAAAACTATAAAAATCAACCACTTCAGTTTACATTTCCGAAAAACTTTAACGGAAAAAAACCAGTGATAGACAGCACTAAAAAACGCATTAAGGCTGCTATTATTAGAGAAAAAGGATCTAACAGCGAGCGAGAAATGGCAAACGCAATGTACTTGGCAGGTTTTGATGTGAAAGATGTCCACATGACAGATTTAATTTCAGGAAGAGAAACACTAGAAGATATAAAATTTATTGCAGCAGTAGGAGGCTTCTCAAACAGTGATGTGTTAGGAAGCGCAAAGGGTTGGGCAGGTGCATTTTTATATAATCAAAAAGCAAACACAGCATTGCAAAACTTTTTCCATAAAGACGACACCTTATCTTTAGGGGTTTGTAATGGATGTCAATTATTTGTAGAGCTTGGATTACTAAATCCTAATGACACTGAGAAACCAAAAATGCTGCACAACGATAGCGGGAAGTTTGAATGTAATTTCACCTCAGTTACCATACAAGAAAACAACTCTGTAATGCTCTCTAGCCTTGCTGGAAGCACCCTTGGTATTTGGGCTGCTCATGGTGAAGGAAAGTTTTCATTTCCTAAAGATGAAGGGCATTACAATATTGTTGGAAAATATGGGTATGACGCATTTCCAGCAAACCCAAATGGGAGCGATTACAACACTGCAATGATGACAGACGCCTCTGGAAGACATCTGGTTATGATGCCACACCTAGAGCGGTCAACTTTTCCTTGGAATTGGGGACACTACCCAAAAAACACCAATGATGAGGTTAGCCCTTGGCTAGAAGCGTTTGTAAATGCCAGAAAATGGTTAGAAACAAAGTAATTTTCTCACTTTTAATTCACATTTAACTCTCTTAAAGGCATAGTAACCATATCTTTGGTATTCATTGATTTGCTATACATTAGAATTTATTAAAAAATGAAATATAAGTTACTTACAATATTATTGGTATGTGTTACTCTTAGTAGTTTTTCTCAATCTACTGAAGAAAAATTTCAGCGCGCAAAGATTTATTATTCAGACTCGCAACAACTCTCCCAATTAGAGAGTTTAGGTGTAGCCGTAGATCATGGAAAACATAAAAAAGGATATTTTATTATTTCAGACTTTTCTTCATCAGAGCTTACGATTGCTCGCGATAATGGTTTTAAATTTGATGTCTTAATAGATGATCTTGAGCAACATTTCTTAACTCAAAACAACCTTAAAACAGCTGTTAGAAATCTAGAATGCTCAGATATAAGTGAGACCTATCAAACTCCAGTTCACTTCAACGATCCTGCAGGGTCTATGGGTGGTTACTTTACATACCAAGAGGTATTAGATGAGTTAGACCAGATGAAAGCACTGTATCCTAATTTAATCACTACAAAATCAAATATTAGTAATTTCTTAACTCAAGGACAGCCAGACAACTCTGTAACTCCATCTATTGGAGGAAATGGTATTAAGTGGGTTAAAATAAGTGATAACCCAGATGCTTCAGAGCAAGAGCCACAGATATTGTATTCGGCAATACATCATGCTCGAGAACCAATGTCATTACACCAACTTATTTTTTACATGTGGTATTTGCTAGAGAATTATGAATCAGATCCAGAGATCCAGAGCATTGTTAACAATACCGAACTTTACTTTGTTCCTGTTGTAAACCCTGATGGTTATCTATACAACGAAAAAACAAATCCAAACGGAGGTGGTTTTTGGAGAAAAAACAGAAGAAACAATGGAAATGGAACCTTTGGGGTAGACAACAACAGAAACTACGAATTTTTTATTGACGGTAACTCCAGCAATGGTATGTGGGGCGGCGAAGGATCTTCTGGAAATCCAGATAGCCAAGTATACAGAGGTACAGCTCCCTTTAGTGAGGTTGAAAACCTAGCCATGAAATGGTTTGTAGAGCAGCACAATTTTATCATGGCCTTTAACAACCATAGTTACGGTGATTTATTGCTTCGCCCATTTGGGTATGCAGAAAACACACCATCTGTAGATGAAGAGTTACTTGATAATTTAGGAGCCGAATTAGTCTCACAAAATGGATATAACAACATACTATCAGCAGAATTGTATGCTGCCGCTGGAGACAGTGACGATTTTATGTACGGAACCGTTGGCACCCATGATAAAATACTTGCCTACACTCCAGAAATTGGTCCTGAATTTTGGCCCCCTTCCAATCAAATCGAGCCTATTGCTAAATCTATGATGTACCATAATCTAACAGCTGCAAAAATGATTAACAATTTTGCCTCTTTAAAAGATACAGGCGCTATCTATACGGGAACTAGTCCTGTGGTAGATGCCCCTTTTGAAATAAAAAGATTTGGCTTATCTGGTGATGGAAACTTTAGCGTTTCACTCAATCCTATTTCAAACAATATTGATGCTACGGGAGACCCTGTAAACTTTAATGGACTTGAGCTGTTAGAAACACAAAACGGAAACATACAATACAGCATTAGCGGCGCTGTAAATAGCGGAGATCTTATTGTATATGAGTTAGTCGTTAATAACGGCGAGTATGACACAACACTTCTAGTTACAAAAACATTTGGGAGTCTTACTGCTATTTTTGAAGACGACGCCTCTTCTACCTCAAATTACTCAAATAATGGCTGGGCCACCACAACGCAAAGTTTTGTTTCTGCGCCAAGTAGTATTACTGAATCTCCAAATGGAGAGTATAATGGTAACGCAAACAAATCAATAGAGTTAAACAACACCATTGACCTATCTGATGTTATTGGTGCCAACGTAACGTTTTGGACCAAGTTTGACATAGAGAACAACTATGATTATGCACAGTTCCAAATTTCTACAAACGGTGGTAATAGCTGGATATCACAGTGTGGATTGTACACCAATGCAGGAAGTGAAGACCAGCCACAGGGGCAACCACTATATGATGGAACACAAAATGATTGGGTACAAGAACAAATAGATTTAAGTGATTATATTGGCCAAACCATACGTGCACGTTTTATTTTCAGGTCAGATAATTTTGTAGAAGCAGACGGGTTTTACTTTGATGATTTAACATTTAACACCTTAAATGATGATACGCTTTCCCTGGAAAATATTCAGCAATATCAGTTTGGCATCTATCCAAACCCAGTTAAAGACATATTACATATTACAACCAACTTAACAGGCTATACTGCCTCTATATCTGTCTCTTATACACATCTCCGAGCCCACGAGACAGGCAGAAATC
>CAJXUG010000075.1:0-8987 GCA_913060785.1 uncultured Flavobacteriaceae bacterium
TAATTATAATAATTTTGTGTGAGTTCTACTTAAATCGTAAGTAGTTGTTTTATAGTTAATTAGCCTTCTTGATGTAAGTCAAGAGGGCGAAGCCGTTTGATAAATTAAGCATTTGCTCTCATTAATTTTATTCAAGAAAATTATTTTTAATACCAATTGTACAATCCATGAAAAAAAAAGCAATTATTGTCTCTGGATATTTTAATCCCATCCATAAAGGGCATCTTGAGTATTTTCAAAATGCAAAAAAGCTGGCAGATGTTCTTTTTGTTATTGTTAATAGTGACCATCAAAGGGCATTAAAACAAAGTAAAGAGTTTCAGCTAGAAGATGAGCGCATGCTAATAGTCTCTTCTCTAAAACCTGTTGATAAGGCTGTTTTGTCTATAGATAAAGACAGAACTGTTTGCGAGACTATTGCTAGTATAGCCAAGGACTATGGGCAAGAGTATGATTTAGCCTTTGCAAACGGTGGAGACCAAAACAATAATACCATACCAGAGCGTCCCATTTGTGAGAAGATGGGAATTGCGCTTTTAGACGGCCTCGGAGATAAAATACAATCAAGCAGCTGGCTTTTAAAAAAATAGGTATGGACATATTTACCACCATAGAAAATGAGCTTACCAAGCACAATTTAAAGATAGACTCTTATGATCATACCCGCCCTTGGGGAGGTTTTTTTGTAATTAAAGAAGAAGATGCCCAGCGCTTCTCTAACATTTATTTTGATGGCTTTGATGTAGATACACTTCGCAAAGCTGGTAAACTAAGTCCAAAAATACTATTGGTAAAACCCGGGGCTAGATTGTCTTGGCAATACCATCACAGAAGGGCAGAGACCTGGCGTGTAATAAGTGGCCCTGTTGGCGTTATTAGAAGCTTTGATGACGTGCAAAAAACCATGATAACCCATCAAAAAGGGGATACCATCACCCTTAAAAAAGGAGAACGTCACCGCCTTATTGGCCTAGATACTTGGGGTGTTGTTGCAGAGTTTTGGCAGCATACAGATGCATCCTTACCATCAAACGAGGATGATATTGTAAGATTGCAGGATGACTACGCCAGAGAATAATTGCCATAAAGTATTTTTTATTTTAATTAATAATTAATGATTACAAAACACACAAAAATTTACATTGCTGGCCATAGAGGTATGGTAGGATCTGCCATTTGGAGACTCCTAGAGCAAAAAGGGTATGATAATTTGCTTGGATACAGCAGTAAAGAACTTGATCTAAAAAATCAAAACAAAGTCCAAGACTTTTTTAATCTTCAGAGGCCAGATGTGGTTATTGATGCAGCTGCAAAGGTGGGAGGTATATTGGCAAACAATGACTATCCATACCAGTTTTTGATGGAGAACATGCAAATTCAAAACAATTTGATAGATGCGTCATTAAAACATGGGGTAGAAAAATTTATATTTTTAGGGAGTTCTTGTATTTACCCCAAATTTGCAAAACAACCCTTAAAAGAAGAATACTTGCTTACAGATTCTTTGGAGCCAACCAACCAGTGGTATGCCCTGGCCAAAATATCTGGAGTGATGGCTTGCAAAGCAATAAGAGAGCAGTTTAATAAAGATTATGTTAGTTTAATGCCTACAAATTTGTATGGTACCCATGATAATTTTGATTTGCAAACATCTCATGTATTGCCGGCAATGTTGCGTAAATTTCATGAGGCTAAACAAAATAATAATGCTCCAGTTTCATTATGGGGTAGCGGCACGCCAATGAGAGAGTTTTTATTTGTAGACGATATGGCAAAAGCTGTGGTATATGCTCTAGAAAATAAATTGCCAGAATATTTATACAACGTAGGCTCTGGCAAAGACGTTACTATAAAAGCCTTGGCTCAAACCATCCAGAGAGTAACAGGCCATACCGGAGAGATTGTTTGGGACGCTACAAAGCCAGACGGCACCCCAAGAAAACTAATGGATGTATCTAAGCTAAAAGAGGTAGGTTGGAGCTACACAACAAATCTTGAAGATGGCATAAAACAAACCTATGATTGGTTTTTAGAGAATAATAAAGATATTAAAAAGATTAACATTTAATATGAGTATTAAAAAAATAAAAGTAGCGTTCATAACTGGTGTAACAGGACAAGACGGCGCTTATTTAAGTGAGTTTTTACTCAAAAAAGGGTATGAAGTTCATGGCATGAAAAGAAGAAGTTCTTTGTTTAATACAGACCGCATAGATCATTTATACCAAGACCCTCACATAGATAACCGTAATTTCTTTCTGCATTATGGTGACATGACAGATAGCACTAATATAACGCGTTTAATTAAGCAAATTAAACCAGATGAAATTTACAACTTAGCTGCTATGTCTCACGTTGCAGTTTCTTTTGAAATCCCAGAATACACAGCAAATGCTGATGGGCTTGGTACCTTAAGAATATTAGATGCAGTTAGGTTGTTAGGTTTGGAGAAAAGCACAAAAATATATCAAGCTTCTACCTCAGAGCTGTATGGTAAAGTAACCGAAACACCACAATCAGAAACGACACCATTTCATCCAAACTCTCCCTATGCTGTTGCAAAAATGTACGGGTACTGGATTACAGTAAATTACAGAGAGGCTTATAACATGTTTGCCTGTAACGGTATATTGTTTAATCATGAATCTCCACTAAGAGGAGAAACGTTTGTTACACGTAAAATTACAAGAGCCGCTTCTAGAATAGCCCTAGGCTTACAAGATATTTGCTATCTTGGTAACCTAGAGGCAAAACGTGATTGGGGGCATGCCAAGGATTATGTCCGCATGATGTGGATGATCCTGCAGGCAGACCAGCCTGAAGATTGGGTAATAGCAACAGGAACCACAACATCTGTTAGAGATTTCGTTACATTAAGTTTTTTGGAAGTTGGTATTGAGTTGGAGTTTAAAGGTACAGGTGTAGATGAGAAGGCTTTTGTAGCCGCATGTAACAATCCCAAATATCAATTAGAAATTGGTAAACAAGTTGTATCTGTAGATCCTACCTATTTTAGACCCTCTGAGGTAGATATATTAATTGGAGATGCTTCTAAGGCTAAAAATAAACTGGGCTGGGTGCCAGAGCATGATTTGGCTTCCCTGGTAAAAGACATGATGGCAAGTGATATTAATTTAATGAAAAAAGACCAGTATTTAATTGATGGTGGTTATTCAACCTTAAATTATTTTGAATAGAATATGGAAATAAATTTTAAAAACAAAAAAGTATTAGTTACAGGTGGCGCTGGCTTTATAGGGGCTAACCTTTGTGAGGCGCTACTAGAAAAAGAAAACAAAGTAGTGTGCCTTGATAATTTTGCCACGGGTAAAAGAGAGAATATTACAGGTTTTTTAAAAAATAGTAACTTCACCCTTATACAGGGAGACATCAGGAATCTTGAAGATTGCCAAAAAGCGAGCCAGGGTGTAGATTATATTTTGCATCAAGCGGCGCTTGGGTCTGTACCAAGATCTATTAAAGACCCTATTACATCAAATGATGTAAATGTGTCTGGATTTTTAAACATGCTTGTAGCCGCTAGAGATAATAAGGTAAAAAGAGTTGTGTATGCCGCGAGCTCATCTACCTATGGAGATTCTGAGTCTATGCCAAAGGTTGAGGATGTAATTGGTAAACCCTTGTCTCCTTATGCTATTACAAAATATGTAAATGAGTTGTATGCAGATATTTTCTCGAAAACCTACGGCCTTGAAACCATCGGGCTACGCTATTTTAATGTATTTGGCAGAAAGCAGGACCCAAATGGCGCTTATGCAGCAGTAATTCCAAAATTTGTGAGCCAATTAATGGCTGGAGACTCTCCAGTGATTAACGGAGACGGTAATTACTCTAGAGATTTTACCTACATAGATAATGTAATACAGGCTAATTTACTAAGCCTTGTTACTACAAACCCAAAAGCAATTAATACGGTATACAATGTTGCCTTTGGAGATAGAAACACCCTAAATGATTTAATGGGGTATTTAAAAGAATATTTATCCAGTTTTGATCCAAAAATTGCAAGTGTAGCCGTTATTAACGGCCCAAACAGGGCAGGAGATATACCACACTCTCACGCAAGTGTTCAAAAAGCAAAAGATTTATTAAAATACAACCCCCAGTTTACTCTGCAACAAGGCTTAAAACAAGCGGTAAAATGGTACTGGGAAAATTTATAGATATACTATGAACAAAGATAAAATTGCTATAATAGGTTTAGGTTATGTTGGTTTGCCTTTGGCAAGGCTTTTTGCCACCAAATACTCGGTGGTTGGTTTTGATATAAACACTGACAGAATTAAAGAGCTTACCGCTGGTATAGACTCCACCCTAGAGGTGGATAATGAAACATTACAATCTGTACTGATTGATGAGGAATCTAATGAAATTGGACTTTTTTGCACGAATCAATTGGACAAAATTAAAGATTGTAATTATTATATTATTACAGTTCCAACGCCTGTTGACAAAAACAACAGGCCTATTTTAACACCCTTAATTAAGGCAAGCGAAACTGTTGGAGCAGTGCTTAAACCCGGAGATATTGTAGTGTATGAATCTACGGTGTATCCAGGTGCTACCCAGGAAGATTGTGTTCCTGTTTTAGAGCGTGTTTCTGGCCTGGTGTTTAATAAAGATTTTTATGCCGGCTACTCTCCAGAGCGTATAAACCCCGGAGATAAAGAGCATACCGTAGAGAAAATTTTAAAAGTAACCTCTGGCTCAACCCCAGAGATTGGAAAAAAAGTAGATGCCTTGTACAAAGCTGTTATTACGGCAGGTACCCATCTAGCGCCAACCATTAAAGTAGCAGAGGCCTCTAAAGTAATCGAGAATTCTCAAAGAGATATTAATATTGCCTTTGTAAACGAGCTTGCCAAAATTTTTAATTTGCTAGACATAAACACCCATGATGTACTCGAGGCTGCTGGTACCAAATGGAATTTTTTGCCCTTTAAACCAGGGCTTGTAGGTGGGCACTGCATTGGGGTAGACCCATACTATCTAGCTCAAAAAGCTCAAGAGAAAGGCTACCACCCAGAAATAATATTGGCTGGGCGCAGATTAAACGACGGCATGGGAGATTATGTAGCCTCACAAATTGTGAAGTGCATGATTAAAAAAGACATACCCGTTAACGGGGCAAACATACTTGTATTAGGGATTACTTTTAAAGAGAACTGCCCAGATGTTAGAAACACCAAAGCCGTTGATCTTATAAGTTCTTTAAAAGACTACGGAGCCAACATTACCATTCATGACCCTTGGGCAAACGAGCAGGAAGTATTGCATGAATACGGCTTAACATCTTTAAAAACCCTGCCAAATCAAAAGTTTGATGCCGTTGTGTTAACAGTATCCCACAATAAATTTAAAGGGCTTGATTATCAGTCTTTAAAAAATAACAATGCTGTTTTGTATGATGTTAAGAATTTTATTGATGATACCTATGTGGATGGAAGGCTATAACTATTACACAAATTTTTTATTAAATTTAAAACAACATAATTAATTCTCTATGAAAATTAAAAATATTTGCTGTATTGGCGCTGGTTATGTTGGAGGCCCAACCATGGCCGTCATTGCCCAGAAGAATCCAGGTATTACCGTAACGGTTGTAGATGTAAACGCTCAGCGCATACAAGACTGGAATGATAAAGATCTTACAAAACTTCCTATTTACGAACCAGGTCTTGATATAGTAGTAGGTGAGGCCCGAGGCCGTAATTTGTTTTTCTCAACAAATGTAGATGATGCCATAGATAAAGCAGAGATGATCTTTATATCTGTAAACACCCCTACCAAAACTTACGGTGCGGGCAAAGGTATGGCCGCAGATTTAAAATACGTAGAATTGTGTGCTCGCCAAATAGCTCGTGTTGCCACCACAGATAAAATTGTGGTAGAAAAATCTACCCTTCCTGTAAAAACAGCAGAGGCCATACAAAGCATACTAGATAATACCGGTAATGGAGTAAACTTCCAGATACTCTCCAACCCAGAGTTTTTAGCAGAGGGTACCGCCATGAGAGATTTGGCTATGCCAGATAGAGTACTAATTGGTGGTAACCAAACCAAAGAAGGAAAAGAGGCTATTGCCGCTCTGGTGGATGTATACAGCTCCTGGGTTGCTAAAGAAAACATATTAACCACCAATTTATGGTCATCAGAGCTGTCTAAGCTTACTGCAAATGCTTTTTTAGCGCAGCGTATATCTTCTATAAACTCCTTGTCTGCCCTTTGTGAGGCAACAGGGGCTAATGTATCAGAGGTTGCAAAGGCCATTGGTATGGATTCTAGAATTGGCCCTAAATTTCTGCACGCCTCTGTAGGTTTTGGAGGGTCTTGTTTCCAAAAAGATATTTTAAATTTGGTGTATATTTCAAAATCATTAGGACTTACAGAGGTTGCAGACTACTGGCATCAAGTGATCTTGATGAATAATTACCAAAGAGATCGTTTTGTGAAAAACATGATAAAAACCATGTATAATACGGTTTCTGGCAAAACCATTGCTTTTTTGGGTTGGGCTTTTAAAAAAGACACCAACGATACCAGAGAATCTGCCGCCATTTATGTGGCAGACATGCTCATAGAAGAGCAGGCTACCATCAAGGTGTATGATCCTAAAGTTACTGGGCGCCAAATGCTAGGTGATCTTGATTATTTAAACACCCGTTCCCAGAAAGACAACGCATCATATTTACAAACAAACACTGATCCATATAAAGCCCTAGAAGGCGCACATGCAGTGGCTGTACTTACAGAGTGGGATGAGTTTAAAAGCTATAATTGGCAAGCTATCTATGATACCATGCAAAAGCCCGCCTTTGTGTTTGACGGGCGTAATATTTTAGACAAACAAAAATTAGAGGCTATTGGTTTTGTATACAAAGCAATAGGGAGTTAATGATTGAGTCAAAACAAATACTTGTTACTGGAGCTGCTGGTTTTATTGGTTATCACTTATGTGAAGCGCTTATAAAACAAGGCCACAAAGTTATTGGCCTTGATAACATTAACGATTACTATGATGTAAACCTTAAATATGCACGCCTAAGTGAGCTAGGCATTACAAAAGAGGCTGCAACGGTATTTGCTGAAATATCCCAAAGTATACTGCACGGAAATAGTATGCAATTTATACGGCTCAATCTTGAAGATAGAGAAGCGGTGCCAAAATTGTTCAAGACATTTAATTTTGACATGGTATGTAATCTTGCGGCGCAAGGGGGTGTTAGGTACTCCATAGAAAATCCAGAAGCCTACATAGATAGTAATGTTACAGGTTTTTTAAATATTTTAGAATGTTGCCGCCATCACAATGTTAAACGCCTGGTATATGCCTCAAGCTCTAGTGTGTATGGTAATAGTGATGATATACCTTTTAAAGAAACTGCAAATGTGGACGAGCCCATAAGTTTATATGCAGCTACCAAAAAGAGCAATGAGCTCATGGCGCATACCTACAGCCATTTGTACAAAATTGAGACCATAGGCTTACGTTTTTTTACAGTCTATGGCCCCTGGGGTAGACCAGATATGGCCATGTTTTTGTTTACAGATGCTATTATAAACAACAAACCCATAAAGGTATTTAATACAGGTAATCTCTCTAGAGACTTTACGTATATAGATGACATTGTGGATGGCGTTGTTAATACCCTTATAAGAGATTCTAAAGATGCTAGCTTATATAAACTATACAATATTGGTAATGGCAAGCCAGTGCAGCTATTAGATTTTATAGAATCATTAGAAAAAGTACTAGGTACTATTGCTATAAAAAAAATGCTTCCCATGCAAGCGGGTGATGTACATCAAACCTTTGCCAATACCACGAGCTTAGCGCGAGATTATAATTACAAACCACAAATTACCGTAGATAAAGGAATCCAGGAGTTTGTGTTGTGGTACAAAAGCTTTTATAAAAACAACCATTAATAATGTTTGCTACATTAAAAATATCAAAAAGGCATGTTGCCAAATCGCTCTCCTGGAGGTTCATTGGTAGTCTAGACACCTTACTATTTGCCTGGCTTGTTACAGGAAATTTTAGTGCTGGGCTTAATGTATCACTAGTAACAACCATCACAAAACTTGTTTGGTATTATATCCATGAACAGTTTTGGTTTAAATCTAGTATGGCAGACTCTAACAAAAGACATATTGTCAAAACCTTTTCATGGCGTTTGGTGGGTACCATAGATACTGTTGTTTTAGGTTGGATACTAACGGGCAACCCACTAATTGGTCTTAAAATTGGATTTTTTGAAACAGTTTCAAAAATGCTATTGTATTTTTGGCATGAAAAATTATGGTATAAAATTAATTTTGGTTTGGATAAAAGAATCAAAGCTAGAAGATTAGATAAACTTAAATCACAAAGAACAATTAAGTAATCATGAGTTTACACACTGTAAAGCACGACTATAAAACTACCAAAACCCAGCGTGAGAACTTGCACGGGCACAAAGCCTATTTGCTATGGTTTACTGGCCTCTCTGGCTCTGGCAAATCTACCCTGGCCAATTTGGTAGAAATGGCGCTGCACCAGCAAGGACTCTCTACTTACATCCTTGATGGAGATAACATCCGCCAAGGCATAAATAAAGATTTAAGCTTCGCGCCCCAGGACCGCACAGAGAATATACGCCGCATTGCAGAGATCAGCAATTTAATGCTAGATGCAGGAGTTGTAACTCTGGCCGCATTTGTGTCTCCCTATATAAAAGATAGAGAGGCTGTAAAACAAATTGTAGGCCCAGATAATGTTATAGAAATATATGTAAACACTTCTCTTGCAGAGTGTGAACGCCGAGATGTAAAAGGGCTTTATAAAAAAGCAAGAGCTGGAGAAATTAAAAACATGACGGGTATTTCTGCGCCATACCAAGCGCCAATACATCCAGATCTAGAAGTTGTTACTGATGGGCAACCTATTGAAAAAAGTGTAAAAACCATCTTAGAATTCATAAATA
>CAJXUG010000076.1:0-8889 GCA_913060785.1 uncultured Flavobacteriaceae bacterium
CAGATGTGTATAAGAGACAGTTATATAATAAAGGAATTATTATGAGTGAAAAAAGTAATTGGACAAAAAAAGAATTAGAATTTGAAGATGTGTTTAATGGTATGGCACTTTATTCCTCCAAAGAGAGTTTTGTAATTGTAGGATTTAGTATTACAGAAAAACTTCACTATGTAACTTTAATGAGAGCAAAAAAAGAAGAAGAATAAACACCCTAATTAAAGAGTGCTTAATCTAAACCATAGGCATATCTTCTTCCTTCAGTTCAGCTATTTCTAAACCTCTTAAGTAGGTTAAACTTACATTTATTATATTTGGGTATGAAAAAAAAACCGAAGGCATTAGCCATTACTCAAATCGTACTTGCATTAAACTTTGTTATTCTTGGTTATATGCTTTCTGATAAATCCGAATACAAAACCATTATTATTTCATTAAGCATTATTGGCGCATTAGCTTGTGCTTATGAAGCTGTAAGGATATTCAGAAACAATAGAAACTAAACCATAGGCATATCTTCTTCTTTCAGTTCAGCTATTTCTAAACCTCTTACAAAGGTTACACTTACATTGGTTATATTTGAAAAAAGCATTGGTAAATGGAATGGTATCTTAAAAACAGAAAAAAAATATTTATAGCCACCATAGGCTATGTTGTCTTTAGATTAATTTATATATACGTCCTTTAATTTAGCAACTACTATTGCTTAAATAGGTTAGGCTTACATTTTTTTTGATAAAAAGCGTAGTTAATATCTAACTGCATTAAATTCAATTCTAATAGGCGCCGCAATATCATAATTTGCACCTGGTCCTGGTGGTGAACTCAGAAAATAAAGAATACCCTCATAAGTTCCTTTTATAGTTTCTCCATAAATTATACTTCCTGTATCGTAATTTACTCTCTGTGGAGTTCCTAAATCAGTTAAATTAATGTTTGATATTTTACCAAGCTCATAATATCCATCTAAGAATGACATTGGTTTATTTTCCACAAATTGTGTATTTGCTGTTACTCCGAGTGAATTTAAATATTGTTCAATATAAAATTCAGCATTAATAGGAAATAACCCCAAATTTCCATTATTAGCTCCTAATTGTGCATTTTCAAATCCCATATTAATACTCATATTTTGTCCAGAGATAAAGGTGTCTCGGGTAATATCGCTGATTGAAAAAAGTACTCCAGCAGTAGTGCCAGAGCATTTATTGAAATAAATCCAATCATTTAAAATAGCCTCTGCCGTATTACCTTCTACTCTATTTATCACTCCACCAAATTCAACTTCGAAGAAATAGTCAACATTATTACTGTTGTTTGATGTGTTGTTGTTATCTCCATTCTCACCACTACACCCAACAATAAGCACAGCTAAAAAAATATAGAGTAGTTTTTTCATAATGTATGTTTTGAATAAATTAAGTAGTCTTTACACTTCTTGTTTGTAATCTTTTTTTTAGAATACTATTTCTTATTAAAAGGCCAAGTGTTAGAAGGGGGTGTATTATGACAAATATTCAAATATTAGCCTCTTCATAGGTTATGCCTGTTACGCCCGCTATCCATCTTAATATATCTACGCATATCTGAAATAATTCCTGCATACTATTCTTTGTTTCTCTCAAATATAGTAAATGTATATTACTATAAAGTTATAAACGATGGCATGGCTTAGTTGAAATATAAAACCCCGAATAAATTAATTATACGGGGTTTTGTAGTATGCATAAATCTTAATAAACAATAGCTATTAAAAAAGATCGCAGTCAATTAACTCAATAGCCGCCTCAAGTTCAAGTCTATCTGCAGTTGTAATGTTTTGTGAGCAATCAAGATACAATGTGATAGCATCTACATATGCTTGGCAGTTTTCAGTGGTAGGTTCCTCTTCTAATAAACTGCCAGCGTTTTCAAGTTGCCCTATAAGCGCAATTTCTCCTGGACAGCCATCACTATTGCTACTGTCATCACTTGAACACCCAACAATAAGAACAGTTAAAAATAAATAGATTAGTTTTTTCATAATGTTTGTTTTTAAATTGTTTGTCCAAATATAACAATTCACAATAAATTAAATATGGTAAACTATGGCAAGGCTTAATTAAAATCACACAGCCTTTTGATGGTGTGCTGTTATAATACAAATCATCTATATTTGAAAAAAAGCAAACGCACCTTTACATGAGTAAAAAAACCAAAGTAGTAATTGCAACAATAATTACAGTAGTGATATATCTATGGGCAGAACTTGCTGTTGGTATTTTTTTCCAGGACAGCTGGGGTGGGAGTTAATAGCGCTTAATTAAGTGTAAAATTAACGGTATAGTTGCTTTTTGTGTCTCCAACTGTTCTGTCAAATACCATGGTGTAGTCTCCAGGTGTTTGGGTTTGTTTGTTGAAATCTGCAAATTTATCCTTGTTAACCACCCAACTCTCTAAAAGATGCCAAAGGCAAATTTGATCTTTCTCACAAAATTTACCTTTACTAAAAAACAGCGCTCCCTTTTTTGTAAAAAAAACACGTTTAATTTTTGCGATATCGCCATCTGGTTTTGTTAGTACAACATCTTGAAAACTTGCTTGACTTGTGGAGGGCTCCATATTATTATATTCAAATATTTTCACCGTTAATGTTGCGTCATCTTTGATAAATATAAAAGAGGCTTCTGCATCTTGTGTTTGAGCGTTAGAGAAGGTACCTGTAGCAGCTAAACTCTCATATGCATCTTTGGTTGGCATACCGTTTTCATCTACATAGAAATTTTTCTCCCATTGTCCAAATGTTGTTTGGCTTGATAAGATGAGTAGCAGTAATAGAAATAGATTTTTCATGGCAGCAGGATATTTCATGTAATGGTATAAATTTAATTAATTAAATCGACAAAACACACTTTTTATCGACAAAACACACTTTAGTGAAAATGTTTCACCAATTAAAAACATAGTTAAAACTCATAACCTACTAATTTATACCAGGTAATTTTATTAAAAAATAAAATGTATATCACATATAATGAGGTAGTTGTAGTTTTTTTTGCTTCGTGCCCCGGTCTAGCACTGGGTTTTAAGGCAACTGTAGTAAGAAAATATAATTTGTATTTTTTTTGTAGATGTCGTTTCCTAGATGTCAATGTTTACAATAGGTAATAGCATATTAATTGTTGTCAGAAACTAATATTGAGTGTTTGGTGTACCCTATTTTACAAATACTTATCTTATTTGATTCAATCAATTAAGGCTAATTTTGCTTTGAAAACGTAACTTTGCGGTAACCCATTATCTTTGACAGATAATTTTAAACACAAATGAACAAATAATGAGCAAATTACTTTCTTACAGGCCCGATATTGACGGGCTAAGAGCGATATCTGTTATTTTTGTCATTTTATTTCATGCAGACTTGCTTTGGATTCAAGGCGGGTTTATTGGTGTTGATGTGTTTTTTGTTATTTCTGGATATTTAATTACAAGGTCTATAGACAAAGAAATGCTAGGTAATGTTTTTTCATTCAAGGCATTTTATTTGAGACGTATACGACGTATAATTCCTGTTTTGGTATTTGTTATGTTAGTGATAACCATACCTGCTTGTCTGTTTTTATTCGCCAATGATTTAGAAACATTCGGGAGAACAGCACTTCACACTATTTTAAGTACAAATAACTTTTATTTATGGATCAAGGGAAGCAACTATTTTGTTGGAAACACAGAACTAATGCCCTTACTACACACCTGGTCTTTATCTGTAGAAGAACAGTTTTATTTTATATGGCCACCAATTTTATTGCTATTGCACCGGTATTTAAACCTTAAAAATAGGTTGTATTTTATTATTTTATTTATTGTAATTGGTTTAGGATTGTCTGTATTTTTAGCATCTTTTTACCCTAAAGTGGCCTATTTTTTATTGCCCGCTAGACTTTTTGAGCTTTCTTTAGGAGCGGGTTTAGCTTTGTTTTGGGATAAAATACCTGAGCTATCAAGAAATAAAAACAATGGGATTTCTGTTGTAGGATTATTGCTAATACTATTGCCTGTATTTCTATTAAATGGCTTGAGCACATTCCCTGGGTTTAATGCATTTTATCCGTGTCTGGGAGCAGTATTACTTATATTGTCTGGGAAAAACTCCCACACAAAAGGAATTGTAAATAGATTATTAACCATTAAGCCATTGGTGTTTATAGGTCTTTTATCTTATTCTATGTATTTGTGGCATTGGCCTATTTTTTCTTTTATTAAATATGTTGGCCTAGAACTTACCTCAGATAAATTAATAGTTGCACTTACCTCTACAGTGCTGTTGTCTTATTTTTCATGGAAATTTATCGAAAAACCATTTAGATATAGGTTTAAATATAATTTTTCAAAAACACTTCTGGTTATCCTCTTACCTTGTTTGCTTATTATAGGAGCATTATATGGTGTGTTGGACGGAAAAGACGGTTTTCCAGGGCGGCATCCCACTTTGATTGAGTTTGACAAAAAAAATAATTACCCTAGTAAGCTCAGAAGAAATTGCTATGATGTTTTTAAAGTTGGAAACTGTGATCAGTGTGGTTTAGGAGTTAAAAAAGACACCCTAGATGGTGTGCTTATTGGAGATTCTTTTGCCAATCATTCTGCAGCTTTTATTGACGTATTGGCCAAAGATTCTGGTCTTTATTTTCACGATAGTGCCGCGGGTGGATACCCACTGCTGTATGATGTAGATGACCAGACAGGCGCCCCAACTAGAGATACTGCCTACGGAGAGAAAAGATTGGCGTATGCTAAAAAGTTTAAAACTATTATTGTAGCCACTAACTGGGAACGTTTTTTAGATAAACAATCTAAAAACTATAAGCTGGTTATGGCAACAATTAAAGAGTTATTGGATCTAGACAAAAATGTAATTATAATAGATCCGCTAAGAACTGTAAGCCAGATGAACTTACATAAAATGAAATTATTAAAAACCAATAACGGCTCTTCAATAAATAAGCAAGATTTATTAATTCCGTTTTATAAGCGCGCAGATGATTATATCGTTTACGAGATTCATAGAAAATACCCACAAGTTACCATCATCAACCTTAATGATGTTATGTGTTATGACACAAGTTGTAACTATGAGATAGACAACAGTATTGTTTACAGAAATGGAAATCACCTTAATACAAGTGGGGCTACTTTGTTGGCGAAAAAATACATACTAGAAAAAGGAAATCCGCTCAAGTTTTACAATAAAGAGCAGTACTAAAAATCTTATAAATATAAATCACATCTGTATTATGAAACTCTTCAGAAAAGTAAGATCCAGCCTATTGGCTAAAAATAAAAAGGGCAAATACCTGCAGTATGCTCTTGGAGAAATTGCGCTTGTGGTTATTGGTATTTTAGTGGCCATACAGCTAAACGACTTACGCCTTCAAAACAGTAATAACAACCAAAAAAAAGTAGTTTTAAGTGCATTACAACTCGAGTTTGAGGCCAATTTGCGCCAATTAGACACTGTGATTTTTTACAATAAAGAGGTCCCAAAGGCCTATATTGTTGGTAATAGTATGATTAAAAACCAACATAAAAATTATACTACAGCCCAGTACAATGATCTCATATTAGGACTTGGCTGGACCTATACCTTTAATCCAAGCAATGGAGCTTTGCGCTCTGCAATATCATCAAGTGAGATTCATTTAATCAAAAACAAGCGTCTTATTGAAATCCTCTTTTCCTGGGAAGATGTAATTAAAGACTCAGATGAGGAGGCCCTTACCATTCGCAAGTTTCAATATGAGTCTCTGGTTATGAAGGCCAACTATATAAGTGCTATTGGTGAATGGAAAGCCATTTTTCCTGAGATGCTTTCTCCAAAAACCCCTTCCAATTTTAAAGGACTTTTACAAGACAAAGCCTTTGAAAATTATTCGATACGCTCTTGTGCATATGCCAAAGAATACCTCAGTGAGTTAAATGATATTAAAAATCAAAACCAAGAAATTTTACTATTAATTAACCAAGAATTAAAAAAATAACACCCAACCACCGAAACCCTGTGTGTTCCACTTACAGAGTTGTTTTTTAGGGTTTTACAATACAAAAACCCCTAAGTTTAATTTTTAAAAATTACGATACACCATAGTTTGCCTTTTTTTCTGCTTTTTCTGCTTTTTTTTATTTAGTTTCGGTAACTAACTAATTACATACATTATGAAAAAAGTACTTTTACTTACATTTCTATTAGGAGCTTTTACAATGAATGCTCAAGAGGTAACCTTTGGAGCCAAAGCCGGGCTTAACATTTCTAGCTGGGCCGGAGACGAAACAGAAGATTATGATTCGAGAACATCTTTCCATTTAGGTGCAACTGCTGAAATTGCAATCTCTGACGTCTTTTCAGTTCAGCCAGAATTATTGTTCTCTTCTCAAGGTGTTAAGTCAGAATTTAGCGACTCAGGAGTTAGTTCAGAGAATTCACTTGTTACAAATTATATTCAAATTCCTGTTATGGCTAAGTACTATGTAACTGAAGGCCTAAGTCTTGAAGCAGGACCACAAATTGGATTTTTAATGTCTGCAAATTCTGAAGGTTCATTAACCTTTGATGGAGAAACAGAAAGTTATGATGAGGATGTAAAAGAGCTTTTTAACTCACTTGATTTTGGATTAAACATTGGCGCTGGTTACAAGCTTGATAGTGGTTTAAATTTTGCCTTAAGATATAATTTAGGTCTTTCAAATATCGCGGATACCGGCGATGATGAAGATGATTTTTCAGTAACAAATAGAGTATTACAACTCTCTGTTGGCTTTACGTTTTAATCCATAAGCTATAAAGCAATTTAAAAGCGGCATATCATGATGATGTGCCGCTTTTAAATATAAAGATATATGTTTTATGCCTTGGCCATACGAGCATTTACAGCATCCCAATTAATAACATTAAAAAAGGCGCTTACGTAATCTGGACGTCTGTTTTGGTAGTTTAGGTAGTATGCGTGTTCCCAAACATCAATACCTAAAATTGGTGTCCCGCCACAACCAACACCTGGCATCAATGGGTTGTCTTGGTTAGGGCAACCACATACATCTAAAGATCCATCTTTAGCGACACATAAAAATGCCCATCCAGATCCAAACTGTGTTTTAGCAGCTGTTGCAAAAGTTTCTTTAAAAGCATCAAAACTTCCAAAAGATGCGTCAATAGCTGCTGCTACTGCGCCTGTTGGAGCACCTCCACCGTTTGGTGTCATTACTTCCCAAAACAAAGAGTGGTTGTAAAAACCGCCACCATTGTTTCTTACTGCTTTGTTGTTCATGTCTAGGTTTTGAAGAATTTCTTCAATGTTTTTTCCTTCCATGTCTGTACCCTCAATAGCTGCGTTGAGGTTGTTGGTATATCCTTGGTGATGTTTTCCGTGATGGATCTCCATGGTTCTTTGGTCTATATTTGGTTCTAATGCATTGTGAGCATATGATAATTGTGGTAATTCAAAAGCCATAATAAGAAATTTTAAAATTATTGTTTATTAATCCTTTGCAAAGTTACACATTAAGGGGTAATTATTCTGTTATAGAAATATTAAGGTTTTAATACCCCCTTAGAAAGCTTTTATTGCCATCTACTTTTACGTATTTTAGTGCAAAATATTAATCTTGAAAAACGACAGTCCTTTTTTAATTTTCGACGCCGCAGCAGGTAGCGGTAAAACATATACACTGGTCAAGCAGTACCTGGGGTTTTTATTAAATCAACAAAAAAACAATTACTACCAATCTTTACTGGCCCTAACCTTTACCAATAAGGCTGTCGCAGAGATGAAAGATCGTATTATTGAAAATTTGCTGGCCTTTTCTGAGAAATCTTCTGTAGCAAACCCGCCACCAATGATGCAAGATCTTGCTGGAGAGCTATCCCTAGGACTGCCCAAAATTCAGGCAAGGGCAAAGGCAATACTAACTCATTTATTGCATAACTACGCAGCCTTTAGTGTAGAAACTATTGACAAATTTAACCACCGCCTTATTCGCACTTTTGCGAAAGATCTCTCCTTACCTAGTAATTTTGAGGTGGTTTTAGATCCAACGGCGCTCCTCACAGAGGCAGTAGATAAGCTCATAGATAAAACAGGGGTAGATCAAGCCATCACAAAGGTATTAGTAGCCTTTGCCTTAGAAAAAACAGATGATGATAAATCCTGGGACATCTCCAAAGATATTTTTAAAGCTGCAAAGCTCTTAAACAATGAGGATGATGCAGCGCACCTTTCACTTTTTAAAGACAAAACACTCTCAGATTTTGAAGACTTTAAAAAAGAACTTCACAAAAATAAACACCTTGGTGAAGGTGCTATTTTAAAAGCGATCAAAGTTGTTACTGATATTATAGAAACCCATGGCTTGGACAGAAAATCCTTCTCAAGAGGTTCATTTATCACCTTTATAGAAAGATTAAAAAGCAAAGAGTATGGCAAGATAGAATTTTCAGCCATGTGGATACAAGATCTTGCACAAAAGCCAATGTATGGCGTCACTTGGGCAAAAAAAAATGAAACCCTTGCAGCTGTTATAGATCAAAACCAATCAGTCTTTGCAGCCTTTGTTGCTGTAGCTCATAAACAAGTAAACAACCTTAGGTTTATTGCCGCCATTTTAAAAAATCTCACCCCGCTTTCTGTAATTAATTTGGTAAGTAAAGAATTAGCACTACTACAAGAGGAGCAGAGCCTTGTTCCAATTGCTCAGTTTAATGCCCTTATACATAAAGAAATAAAAGACCAGCCAGCGCCTTTTATTTATGAGCGCCTTGGAGAGCGGTACAGTCATTTTTTTATTGATGAGTTTCAAGACACCTCTGTCATGCCTGTCTCTTATACACATCTCCGAGCCCACGAGACAGGCAGAAATCTC
>CAJXUG010000077.1:0-8750 GCA_913060785.1 uncultured Flavobacteriaceae bacterium
TTGCAAGTAAAAAGGAAGGTGCCAACACATCTAGTTCTTTAAAATAAGGGCCAATTGTTTCCATTTCTGAAACTACAAACTTAAAGAAGATTACAGACAAAAAACCAGTAACCATAGAGGCCATCGCACCTTTTTCTGAGTATCCTTTCCAAAATAATGATAGGATAATTACAGGACAGAAGGTGGCTGCAATACCAGACCACCCAAAAATCATAATCCAGAAAACTTGCCTGTCTGGATATAGATTATATAATAAAACGGCAATACCAAGTGCGGCTAGTGCCATTACAATAGTGACCCCTCTTGAGAAATTTGCTAAGTCCTCATCTTTTAAATCTGGTCTAAATATTTTTTGATAAAAATCTCTAGTAACAGCACTAGAGGCTAGTATGAGTAATGAATCAATGGTAGACATAATTGCCGAGAGTACGATAGCAATAAAAATAGCCACTAAAATGGTGGGTAAAAACTCATTGGTAATCATACTTAGCACATCTTCTCCTCCAGTACCTAATATAGTTTCTGGGTCTTGTCCTTGCTCCGTGAAATAAATTCTAGCAAGAATACCAATGGTAACTGCAGCGGCATCTGTTAAGAGCGTGAAAAGTAGCGCAACCCATTTTCCTTTGTCTATTTCATGTTCGCTTTTAATTGACATAAAACGAACATACACTTGTGGTGAGCCTAAAAAACCAAGCCCAATCATAGAAAACCCTAGTATGGTGAATAGGTTCATCCATGGGTCCTCACTTCTTCCCATGAGTTGTGTTAAGGTTGGGTCTATAGCATTAAGCCCTTGGGTAATTCCAGCTCCATGATCCATAGAGAACCAAACCACTATTGGAAGTAATACCAAACCAAAAAACATCAAAACACCTTGAAACATGTCTGACCAAACAGCCGCTACAAAACCTCCAATAAATATATATACCAGTACAATACTAAAGCCAACAAGTACACCAATACGATAATCAATACCCAGCATAGACTCAAAAGCGATGCCCGTCACATCCATTTGTGAGGCTACGTAAATAACAACAAACACTACAAGAACAGAAGCTGCAATTACCCTTAGGGTATTTGTAGAGGATTTAAAATGACTTTGCAGATAATCTGGTATGGTTATAGACTTGTAGCTGTCTGACATCCTTTTAAACTTTTTTGCCATAAATTGCCAGGAAATAAAAACGCCAAGAAGTTCACCAGCCACTACCCAATATCCAGAATACCCCGCTATGGCTCCCATTCCTGTAAGGCCAATTAAAAGCCATCCAGATTCTCCGGTTGCTCTGGCAGAAAATGCAACAGCCCAAAAGCCCATCTTTTTTCCGCCCAAATAATAATCACTCATACTCTTAACTCTTCGAGAGGCAATTATTCCTATTAAAAATAGAATAGCTACATAAATACCTAGCACGATAATTTTTGTGATCATTTTTTATTTTTTTAATTAAGTACTCCTTGCAGTATGCCGAGGAGCATTGTATTACTATTTAGTAATATCTTACAAACTACATATGATCCCCAAAGAAGATAGCGTTCATTAATAATTTATTTGTACCGTACCAAAAAGCTCTAAAATTAGTGTTGTCTGTAAAATAGAGTACATTTCCACGCCCAAGTTTTGCTTTTTTAAAGGGGACCGTATTTTTTAATAGCTCCAGATTTGGCAAAGAAATATAACCGCTAAGCAGTGGACTAGTAGTATATTTTATAGGGTTATTATAGCTGTTTTTATCTGCCTCTATAAATAGTGTGGTATTTCTAAACACAGGAAGGTTTTTGTTTTTGTATCCAAATGCAATAGGGTGGGAGCGGTCTAGGGTTGTTTGGAAAATAGCTCCTCCAATATATTGTGCACCGTTGTAGTTTGATCGTTGTTCAAAACTTATATCAGTGGCAGTGGTTTTGTTGCTTTTAAATATCATTTTCATGAGTTCATTTTTTTCTAGCCACTTACCAGCGCTTTTATAGCCAATAAGTGTCCCGCCGTTTTGAATCCATGTTTTTAATTTTTTAGCAGCATCTTTGTTTAAAGCATTGCCTCTAGTGGCTGGCATTATTATATCTGTATACTTGCTAATATCTACTCTTCCAAAGTTTTTTGTGTCAAGTTTTGTGATGTGCATGTCATAGCGCTGGTCAAACAAGTGCCAAATTTCTCCAGCATCATAAGGGTTAATGCCATCACCAACAAGCATGGCCACTTTTGGGAGCTTTAGGGCTTTGAATTGATTGCTTCCTAGATTTACTTTTTGAGTTTGTCCAGAGTTTGCAGGGTCTATAGTAACTCCTGTTTGTGCAACTATTTCCTCAATAGCCTTTGCTATATCTTTTGGCGAAAGGTCTTGATTTTGAACAGGAATTAATATGGTTCCGTAATCATACTCCTTGTCTTGACTGGTAAAGGGAGTCATACCTACTTTGGCTCGTATTCCTTTTTTTAAAAGCATGTTGAGAGCTTTGGGCGTATAGTAATCATGCCATTGCATTAGGTATCCATACTCAGAATATTTTGGAGCAGTGGCACCTGGTTTTGTTAAGGTTGTTATTTTCTCTCCCACCTTATCAGTAGGTATGTTTTGATTATAGTCTAGATTAAATGCTAATGGGAGTGTCCAAGCGCTAACATCATAAAATAAACTGTCTTTAAATTTGGTTCTTTTTTCAAACATGGCATTTATAAGCCTGTGCTGTCTTTGATTTTTTGGCACTGCATAACTACTCTCTTTTGTGTAGCGCTTCCCCTTTGAGGTGAAATCATTGGCTATTTTATGTACCTGGATGTTTTGGCGCATTAGTATTTCGGCTAGATGATAGGCTTTAGATGGGTCTTTTTCATCTCCAAATACAATAGCGTCAGCCTTTGCAGCTTCTTTGAAAGCTTGCTGGTAAAACTCTTGTTGGTAGGATAGTATTTTTTGACGCATGGCAACGGCTGCCTCTAAAGTTGAGAGTGCTGCTGTAAATTGATTGCGAATAGTAAAGGGAAAGGTTAAGATGCCGTTCACACTTTCTTGAGCATGGCCTCTGGAGGATGCCTGTTCAAACAAAATACCGATACTTCCATTGATATCTGGAAAGGTGGATCCTTTTCCGTAATAGAAGTCATCAAAACTTTCTTTAGAGTAATAAAAGCTGCCAATTTTATCAAAAGCAGTTGCGTGATAGGTGCCAATTTCTCCTGTTAAGTCCTGATTTTGTTGAGGTGTTAATGGATGTGTTCTCGATGGAATACCGGGCTGAAAAAAGAAACTAGAATTGGTTCCCATCTCGTGGTGGTCTGTCAAAATATTAGGCATCCATTTATGGAACGTTGCAATACGAGCTCGGCTTTCTGGTAATTGTACTGGCAGCCAATCTCGGTTCATGTCAAACCAATAATGATTGGTGCGCCCACCGGGCCATACCTCATCATATTCTCTGTCATTTGGGTCTGGATTGATGTTTTTACTTTTATTAGTGTTGGCCCAATATGCAAAGCGCTGCAGCCCATCTGGGTTGTAAGATGGATCAAATAAGATAACGGTGTTATTAAGTAGTGTGTCTATAGCTGGTCCTTGTGCTGCTGCTAGATAATAGGCTACTGCCAGCGCTGCGTTAGATCCGCTAGGTTCATTTCCGTGGATAGAAAAACCTTGTTGCACAACAATAGGCATCTCATTGATATTTGTAGTACTAGGTTCTTTTTGAGTTAACTCAAGATGCTGTTGCCTAATAGTTTCAATGTTTAAGTGGTTGTTGGCAGAGGTGATGGTTAGCAGCAGTAGCGGCCGGCCTTCAAAGGTAGCGCCTCTGTCTTCTATGGTAATTCTATCACTGCTGCTTGCCAGAGCGTACATGTATTGTACTAGCTTGTCATGGGTGATGTGCCAGTCTCCAACTTGATGGCCTATACTGCTTTTGGGAGTTGGAATATTTGGATTATAGCTAACATTTGTTGGAAGATAATAATCAAGGTTTACGCTATAGTCTTGTGCGATATTTTTTGAGATTCCTAGTAAGAGTACTACTACTAAAAGAGTATATTTTTTCATTGTTGTTTCTATTTCATTACCTAGTAAAAATACAAAATCGCCAACATTTAGAGCCTATAAAAATGAGGATAAAAAAAACCGACCTTAAATGCTAAGTCGGTTTTTTATTTATAAATAGTTATTTAATGTTTATATATCATCAAAGTCTAAATCTGTAAAGTTTGTTTTTGTAGGTTCATCTTCGCTAAGGTCTGAATCTTCAGATATCTGCGCTGGTTTGTCTTCTTGTTTTGTGTAGTCACTGCGGTGACGCTCACTAATTACTTCTTCCCCTTTTTCTTTGATAACATAATCTATCATTTGTTCAAGGTTTTCTTTAAACTCATGAAAGTCTTCCTTGTATAGATAAATCTTGTGTTTTTTGTAATGAAAAGAACCATCATCATTAGTAAATTTTTTACTCTCCGTAATGGTTAGGTAATAGTCACCAGCTTTTGTAGCTCTTACGTCAAAAAAATAAGTGCGTCTTCCAGCACGCATTACCTTGCTAAATATTTCTTCTTGCTCCATCGAATATTTCTCGCCCATAATTATAAAAATTTCTGATATTTATTTCTACTCAAAAATCATAAAAAAAAATAAAAGCCGCAACTTAAAGTTAGATTTCTTTTTCGGTACGCTGTTTTAAGTATAATTCTTTGTAGTATCCAGGTGTGTTTACCAATTCATTGTGAGTGCCTTGCTGTATAACGCGACCCTCTTCTAAAATTATAATTTTATCGGCATTTTTGGCAGAAGACACTCTATGGCTCACAATAACGGTAGTTTTATTTTGAGAAATACGATGTAAATTGCTTAGTATTTCTTCCTCTGTTTCTGTGTCTACTGCAGATAGGCAATCATCAAACAATAAAATAGCAGGATCTTTTATAAGGGCTCTGGCTATAGACACTCGCTGTTTTTGCCCACCACTTAAAGTGATACCTCGTTCGCCTAGAATGGTTTGGTAGCCTTTGGTAAATCCTGTAATATTTTTGTGCACAGCAGCCAAGGTTGCAGCCGCTATAACCTGTTGGTCTGTAGCGTCTTGTTTTCCGAATTTTATATTCTCGCTAATACTCTCGCTAAATAAAAAAGCATCTTGAGGTACAAAGCCAATACTACTGCGCAAACTTTGTAAATTAAGATCTTTGATTGGGGTATTGTCTATAAAGAGTGTTTGGGGAGCGGTATCGTACAAACGAGCGATGAGTTCTAAAATGGTGGATTTTCCAGATCCGGTATTACCTAAAATGGCAATAGTTTCTCCGGGCTGTACGGTAAAAGAAATGTTTTTTAATGCCTGAATGTTTGTATCATCATAGGTAAAACTTACGTTCTTAAAAGCAATGCTACCTTTTATGGGTGTTGCTGTTTTTGATGTGTTAACAATTGCAGGTTCTGTTTTTAAAAATTCATTAATTCTTTTTTGAGAAGCCTCAGCTTGTTGTATCATAGAGGTAACCCATCCTACAATTGCTACGGGCCAAGTAAGCATATTTACATAAATTAAAAAAGATACAATGGTTCCAAAATCTTGAATTTCGCCACTGATAAATTTAGAACCTCCTATATAGATAACTAGAATGTTACTCGCCCCAATTAAAAGCATCATTAGAGGAAAAAATAAAGCTTGAACTTTGGTTAAATCTATGTTTTTTTCTTTGCTGGCTTGAGAAAGACTCTCGAATTCTTGCGTTGTGCTGGGCTCAATACCATAGGCCTTAATCACACCAATACCACTAAAACTCTCTTGTGTAAATGTGGTAAGTTTAGATAAGTACTCCTGTACCACGGTAGAGCGCTTATGAATGGCAATACTAAGTCTGTAAATCATAATAGACAATATTGGCAATGGCGCTATTGCATAAAGGGTGAGCTCAGGGTCAGAGAGAAACATATAGCTAATAACGACAACAAAAAGTGTAATGGTTGATGTACTATACATGATGGCAGGGCCAATATACATCCGTACCTTACCAACATCTTCGCTTATGCGGTTCATTAAATCTCCAGTACGGTTTTGTTTGTAAAAACCTAAAGATAGTTTTTGGTAGTGCTGGTATACTTCGTTTTTTAAATCAAATTCTACTTTTCTAGAAACCACAATAATGGTTTGGCGCATCACAAAAGTAAATATTGCAGCCAATAGAGTTGCTCCTAGTAATAAAATAATATTTATAAGTAATTCTTTTTCTACAGTTGCAATATCTGTAATTTTGCCATTAATCTTTTGTTCTACGATAGTTATAGAGTCTCCAACTTTCATTGGTATTGCCAATTTGAAAACAGCAGCAATAACTGTAGTGACAAGACCCAGTAATAATCTGCCTCTATATTTGTGTAGGTACTTATTTAGGTACTGGAGTTCTTTCATGCAGCGGAGGAGGGTTTATTAACAAATTCGCATTTTAGGCTTAATGTCTTTGATATATGAACAGTAATATAGTATTTTCGCGTACCCTTTTTAAGGATTTGAAAAAATATAACCTATGAAAACAGAAGTTGTTTCAACTAAAGATATAAAAAATCTGGGTCCAGTTTTTGGCCAATTATCTTTTCAAGATCATGAGCAAATTGTTTTTTGCAATGACAAAGATACAGGATTAAAAGCAATAATTGGCATTCATGACACGACCCTAGGACCTGCTCTTGGAGGTACTAGAATGTGGCAATACAACAATGAACAAGATGCTTTAAATGATGTGTTGCGTCTCTCTAGAGGGATGTCTTTCAAGTCTGCAATTACAGGGTTGAACCTAGGTGGCGGAAAAGCTGTTATTATTGGAGATGCCAAAACACAGAAGACACCAGAACTTATGTTAAAATTCGGTGAATTTGTTCATAGCCTGGGAGGTAGATACATAACGGCAGAAGATGTTGGAATGGCCACCAGTGATATGGATTTAGTAAGAACCGTAACTCCTTATGTAACTGGTATTAGTAAAGAGAAGGGTGGCGCCGGAAACCCATCACCAATTACAGCATACGGAACCTTTATGGGTATGAAAGCTTCTGCAAAGTATGCCTTTGGCACAGATGATCTTGAAAATAGAGTAGTATACGTTCAAGGTATTGGAAATGTTGGTGAAGCACTTGTAGAACACCTAAGCAACGAAGGTGCCAAAGTATTTATTAGTGATATCAATCAGGCGCGTTTAGAGCAGGTAAGAGATAAGTACAGTGTAGAGATTTATACAGGTGCTAATCTATATACCGAGCAGATGGACATCTATGCACCTTGCGCTTTAGGAGCTACTTTAAATGATGCTACAATTGGTCAATTAAAAGCCAAGGTAATTGCCGGGGCAGCAAACAATCAATTGGCAGATGAAAATAAACACGCTGTGTTACTTAGAGAAAGAGGTATTGTGTATGCGCCAGATTTTTTAATTAATGCCGGTGGTATTATTAATGTGTATGCAGAGCTAGAAAACTACGGTAAGCAGGAGATTATTCGCAAAACAGAAAATATATACACCACAACTTTAGAGATATTAAATAAGGCTGAACTTGAGGATATTACAACCCATCAGGCCGCTTTAAATATTGCGCAAGCAAGAATTGATGCAAGAAAAGCAGAAAAAGCCTAGTCAGTTTTTTTAAAGTATTATCTTTGCCCTGCACTATATAAGGTAGTGTAGTTTAGTACTATTTCTGGTTACAGAAATTTTAATATCAATAATTTTTTAAGTTCTTTCATACTATGCTAACTAGAAGACACATACGGGTAAAGGTTTTGCAATCTATATATGCACTGCGCCAGAGTAATAACCCAGATCTTGAAAAGCAAGAGAAGTTTTTGTTTTACAGCATAGACCAAATGCTTGACTTATATGCTTTGTCTTTACAGCTACTTGTTGAAATGAGAAAAGCGGATAGAAAATTCTTGGTAACTTCCCAGCAAAAACATTTAGCAACCAGTGAAGAAAAGAATTTCAGCACTATCTTTTTAGATAATAAGGTGTTAGATTTAATTGAGCAAAATGAAGATCTATCAAACTACATTGAAAATAAAAAGCTCAACTATTGGGATCTAGATGGTGAGTATGTAACCATACTACTTAAGGATTTAAGAGCAAAAGACTTTTACAAAGAGTATATTCAAAAACAAAACACCAGTTTCAAAGAAGATCAAGACTTTCTAGTAAGTCTTTTCAAAAAAGTGATTGCTCCTAGTGACAAGTATTACGAATATATCGAGGATAAAAGACTTACCTGGGTAGATGACTTCCCTATAGTGAATACTGCCTTGGCTAAGATTTTGGCGAAAATTTCAGAAAAAAACGTTAGTACCATACTCTTGCCTGAATTGTATAAAAACCAGGATGACAAACAATATGCCAAGCAGTTGTTTACTAAAGTTGTTCTTAACGATGAAAAGTTAAGCCAAGAGATTGAGGGTAAGACCCCTAATTGGGATAAAGAACGTATTGCAGAAATGGATATGATTATCTTAAAAATGGGAATTGCTGAGTTTTTACATTTCCCTTCTATTCCTGTTCGTGTTACTATTAATGAGTATTTAGAAATTGCTAAGGAGTACTCAACTCCTAAGAGCAGCATTTTTATTAATGGAATTTTAGATAAGCTAGTCAAAGAATTTGAGACTTCTAAAAAGTTGAATAAAATTGGGCGTGGACTTCGATAGTCTATAAAAAATACTTAATTTAGCCGCACTTAAAAATCTTTAATTATTTATACCTGTCTCTTATACACATCTCCGAGCCCACG
>CAJXUG010000078.1:0-8747 GCA_913060785.1 uncultured Flavobacteriaceae bacterium
TACACTATCCTCTTCGTCGGCAGCGTCAGATGTGTATAAGAGACAGGTATTTACTTCCAAGACTTGCAGGTATGTGGACACACCTAGAGAGGCAACGTGGTGGTATAGGAATGCGAGGACCTGGAGAAACAGAAATTGAAACAGATAGACGTATTGTTAGAGACCGTATTTCATTGCTTAAAAAAAAGCTAAAAAAGATTGATCGCCAAATGGAGGTTCAGCGAGGAAATCGTGGTAAATTAGTAAGGGTAGCACTTGTGGGATACACCAACGTTGGGAAATCTACTTTGATGAATGCAATTAGCAAAAGTGATGTGTTTGCAGAAAATAAATTATTTGCCACTCTAGACACTACAGTTCGTAAAGTAGTAATAGGGAATCTTCCGTTTTTACTTACCGATACCGTTGGGTTTATACGTAAGCTGCCAACTCAACTTGTTGAGTCTTTTAAAAGCACATTAGACGAGGTGAGAGAAGCAGATTTGCTGCTACATGTGGTAGATATTTCACACCCAAGTTTTGAAGATCATATTGCTAGTGTAGGTACTATTTTAGATGAAATCAAAAGTGCAGATAAGCCAACAATTATGGTGTTTAATAAAATTGACGCTTTCTCTAATAAAACCATAGATACAGACGATTTGGTGACCCAAAAAACAAAAGAACACTTTACCCTAGAGGAATGGAAATCAACTTGGATGAATAAAACCAATGGTGATGCTATTTTTGTATCTGCCCTAGAGAAACAAAACTTTGAAAGTTTTAGAAAAGTAGTGTATGATAAAGTTCGCGAAATTCATGTAACACGGTTTCCTTATAATAGTTTTTTATATCCTCAGGAGTATATTGAATAACTAAAAAAACCCAAGTTTAAGAACTTTTACTCTAAACTTGGGGTTTTTAAATCACAGCGTTTTTTTAAAAACCATAAGTGACACCTATACCTAAAGCTTCTCTAATTTGAAACCCTTTTACGGCATTATCATCGTACATAGCCTGAAAGGTTACATTTGCAGTAATCCATTTGTTTACAGACATCACTAGGCTTATGGTGTAGTCTATGTCTATATTTTGTGGATCTTCAATATAGTTACTGTATAAATTGAGCACATTTTCCATCACTACATTTTTTAACAAAGTGAATTTGCCATACCCTCCAATGGCAGCACCAAATTCAAAACGACTTGTTTCATTAGCTTTTACCCCAAAATACCCAATTTGGTTAAAAGCATCAATGGCGCTTTGTACTTGCCCAACATTTGTGAACTGACTATTAACGATTATTAAGCGGGCTGTTGCAGGAGCAATGTTCAGTTTTAGGTTATCACTTTTTTTCCATAGCATTCCCAGACCTGCTTGGAAATAACCTGGAGATAAAATTTTTGTAGTTTCAGATCTAATAGAATTTCCATCTTCGTCTTCTCCAAAATCATACCCATTGGTAAGTTGAGTTCTCGCATTCAAGAAAAAAGAATAATACCATGGTGTCTCCTTGATTTCTTTACCCACCAATGAGCTGAATTCAAAGCGGTCATTGGTTTTTCTTGTAAATTCTTGATCCTTTTGATTGGCAATACCGTAGTCTATAACAATGCGGTTATCCCAAGTAATTTTATCTTTGCTATAATTGGCATCATGGGTTAGCCCAAAGTTTGCTGCGTAGTTTGATGTACCACCACCTTGCCACTGGTCGTTAAAGGCTGCTTGGTTAAAGAGAAGTGACAGATTTGTAACTTTAGTCCATGGACCTTTATTGGTTACTTGTTTTTCTTGAGAATGTCCAGTAAAAGTCACAAGGCATACTGTTATAAACAGGAGTATTTTCTTCATATTTTTTATTAAAGAATTGTTACTTTAAAAGTAATAAAAACTTTTAGGAAAAGCTAATTTTTATAAAGCGGCACAAAAGAACAGGCCTCTCCATACATAATACTTTTTGCAATGGGTTGTAATTTTGAAATCAACATTCCATAAGCTGCAGCGGGGATGGGTTTGTTTGCACACCCTTTAATAATAATTGGCGTGTCTTGGTATTGGCTAACATCTAGGGTGTTTAAAACTTCTGTAAATAAAATTGTTTCTAGGGTTTGTTGAGATCCGATGACTGTTTTTTTGGTGTGAGGTATTAGTTTTGTGCTAATAAGCATAAAAGCCCATGCAGGGATAATAGCATCTGCAGTGCAGTGTATGGAAACATATTGGTTTTTATATTGCTCCCACGAGTGCCCAGAGACAGATTCTCTAAAGTCTTTCTCTCGAAGGATAATACCCTCTTGTAGCCAAGGGGCAATATCAAAAGCAACTCTAGTACCTTTTGGATAAAGCTGCTCTAAATCTATAGTTTTTAAAACGCTATTTGCGACTCTATTTACAATTTGTTTTGCCATACCACTAAACTTATAGCATGCCCAATTCTAGCTTTGCCTCTTCGCTCATAAGTTCTTGTGTCCAGGGTGGATCAAAGGTGATTTCAACCTCTGCATCATTCACCATTTTAAGAGACTTTACTTTGTCTTCTACCTCCACGGGAAGTGTTTCTGCAACAGGACAGTTTGGTGTGGTAAGGGTCATTAAGATTTTTACATTGTTGTCTTCGTTTACAAAAACATCATAAATAAGACCTAATTCATAAATATCTACAGGAATTTCTGGGTCATAAATTGACTTTAAAACCTTTACAATCTTTTCTCCCAGTGCCTGTGTGTCTAATGTTTCATCTTCCATAATGGTACTCTATTTATAAATTTTAATATAACTTAAAACAATTAGCTGTTTAATTTTGCTTGATATGCTGTGGCATACAATTTTAATTTCTTGATCATAGAGGTCAACCCATTTGCTCTTGTGGCAGACAAATGTTCTTTTAGGCCAATTTGGTCAATAAAATCTGTGTTTGAATTTAAAATTGCACTAGGGGTTTGGTTGTTAAAGGTTCTTATCAAAATAGCAATAATACCCTTGGTGATAATAGCATCACTATCTGCAGAGAAAACCATTTTGTCTCCCTTGAGCTCTGCGTCTAACCAAACTTTTGATTGACATCCTTTGATAACTCTATCATCGGTTTTATGTTGCTTATCTATAAGAGGTAAAGATTTTCCTAAATCTATCATATACTCATAGCGTTGCATCCAGTCATCAAACATAGCAAATTCTTCTATTAGCTCTTCTTGTATGGCTTTAATGGTCATAGTTATTGTTTATTTTTAATGGCCGTAAGCAGCGGCTTTTTTTCTATCCTTGAATACAAGGTAAGGGTTCGGTTTGAAATATCAAATGTCCCCACATTTTTTAAAACACGTTGTATAGCAAACTCATTTTTCATTGCTCCTTCACAATACATCTTTGTTGAGGCAAGTTGCCCTATATTTAACGCATTACCATCTTGAGTGTACTTTCCTGAAAAATCATTGCATCCAGCATTTCCCCATATGTTATTATCTGCCTTGTTAAACTGCAGCACGGCTGTTGGAGAGATCTTCTCTCCATTAATAGTAAGTACAGTAAAAACTCCAGATAATAGTGCTGGTGGTGTATCTGCAACTACTTTTTTTGTTTGATTGCAGCCACATATTAAAAGACAAAGAGCTATGCTTGTTAAGACTATTTTTTTCATAATAGATTTATTTATGATAGCATCATTTTAGCTTTCTCAACAGCAGCAACAAAGATGTCAATCTCTTCTATGGTGTTGTAAAAGGCGAATGATGCTCTTACGGTTCCAGATATATTAAAGAAATCCATAATAGGTTGGGTACAGTGTTGCCCTGTACGAACTGCAACCCCAAGTTTATCAACGATGGTTCCAATGTCATAGGGGTGAATACCTTCTATGTTAAAAGAAATTACAGATGTTTTCTCTTTTGTTGTACCGTAAATTTTTAACCCATCAATGGCCAATAATTTTTTTGTAGCATAGTCTAAAAGAGCCCCTTCATGTTTTGCAATAGCGTCAAAACCTATAGCATTAAGGTAGTCAATGGCTGCTCCAAAAGCAATGCCTCCGCAAACATTTGGCGTTCCTGCTTCAAATTTATGAGGAAGACCTGCGTAGGTTGTTTGCTCAAAAGTTACTTGATCTATCATTTCTCCACCCCCTTGAAAAGGCGGTAGTTTTTCAAGCCAAGCTTCTTTTCCATATAAGATGCCGATGCCCGTAGGGCCGCACATTTTGTGCGCAGAAGTAACATAAAAATCACAATCTAATACAGCCAAATCTGGCCTTATGTGTGAGCAAGATTGCGCGCCATCTATAAGTATGGCGGCGCCTACTTGGTGTGCCTTTTGGGTCATAAACTCAATAGGGTTTATAGTACCTAAGGTGTTTGAGATATGATTTACAAAAACTAGTTTTGTTTTTAAGCTGAGTAACTCTTGGTAGGCGTCCATATCTAGCCCCCCTTCTTGATTCATAGGGATTACTTTTAATATAGCTCCCGTAGTCTTGCAAAGCATTTGCCAAGGCACAATATTTGAATGATGCTCTAATTGTGAAACAATAATTTCATCACCCGCAGAGAGGATGCTTGCAAAACCATTTGCCACAATATTTATACCGTGTGTGGTTCCAGAAGTAAAAATTACCTCATGTGATTTGGCAATACCAAAATGCGTTTGTATTTTTTTTCTAGAGGCTTCATATGCATCTGTAGCTTCTTGAGATAGGGCATGAACTCCTCTGTGTATATTTGCATTATAGCTTGAATAGTAATCTACAATACAGTCAATAACCTGCTGTGGTTTTTGAGATGTTGCTGCATTATCTAGATACACAAGTTGTCTACCATTTACTTTTCTTGAAAGTATGGGGAAGTCTTTTCTTATTGCAGTTACATCAAACATATATGCTTTGTTTTAGATTAACCTAATAATCTGTTTATAGCCCTGTACAGTTTCAGTAAAGAACCTCAAGAGGATATTTTAACTAGACGATACTACTGGAGAGCCAACTATATTTTAAACCATTAAAGGTCAAACCCTAAATTAACACCAATTTTGTTGGCAATTAATTTATTGATACGCTCTTTTAATTCAGGAATTTTAACACTCTCTAATACGGTATTAGCGAAGGCATACATAAGTAATGCTCTAGCTTCTTTGTTGGCAATACCACGAGAACGCAAATAAAATAGGGCATCTTGGTCTAGCTGCCCGATGGTACAACCATGAGAGCATTTTACATCATCTGCAAAAATTTCTAGCTGCGGCTTTGCATTTATGGTTGCTTTATTGCTAATTAAAATATTATTATTTTTCTGAAAGGCATCAAGTTTTTGAGCCTGCTTTTCTACGTATACTTTACCGTTAAAAACACCTGTTGCGCTGTCGTCAAAAACGCCTTTATAATCTTGATGACTTTCACAGTTTTCGGCAATATGATGCACAAGGGTGTTGTGGTCTACATGTTGCTTGTCTTCAATCATGGTAACTCCGTTTAGTATAGAATCACAGTGTTCTCCAAGCTGCTTGAAACTTAAGTTATTACGGGTTAGTTTTCCACCAAAAGAAAAGGTATGAACACTACAAATACTCTCGCGTTGTTGCTGTATAAAGGTGCTATCAATCAGTGATGCATTTTGCGTATCGTTTTGGATTTTATAGTAATCTACATTAGCCCTTTTCTCTAAGAATATTTCGGTAACACTATTGGTGAGTACTTCGTTCTCGTTTAAACTTTGGTGACGCTCAATGATTTGAACATGTGCGTTTTCTTCTACAATAATTAGATTACGGGGCTGCAACATGGTAGCCGCTTCTGTACCGGTAGCAAAGTTTATAATCTCAATGGGTTTTTGCGCCTCCTTGTGTTTTGCAATACGTATGTAAGCTCCTTCTTTTGCAAAAGCTGTGTTTAAACAGGTGAGACTATCTGAGTTAGCAGCTTTGTTAAAATAAGTCTCAATGATAGAGCTGTATTTAGATTTATTTAGCGCAGATGACATCAAGCAAACATCTATAACATCATGTGTGATCTGTGACAAAAAAGAACTGTACACACCATCTATAAAAACTACTTTATAGGTGTCTATGTCGTTAAGGAAGTATTTTTTTACGTCTTTAAACTCTATTGCAGTATCGTTTTTTGGAAAGATGCTGTATTCTTTGTTTAGCAAAGCATTTAGAGATGTGTACTTCCACGCCTCCTCTTTTTTACTAGGGAAACCCTTCGTCTCGAAAGACTTCATAGCTTTATTGCGCACATCGTGTAATGGCGAATCTGCTTGCAAGTGATCTTCAAAAGCAAGGTATGAGGATTGTAATTTTTCTTTTAAACTCATTTTTTTAGTTCAGAATTTTTGGTGCTATGGCCAGTTAAACCAATTCCTCTTTTATCCAGTCATATCCTTTTTCTTCTAGCTCATAAGCAAGTTGCTTTGTGCCAGATTTTACAATTTTACCATCCATTATAACATGTACAAAGTCTGGAACGATGTAGTCTAGTAATCTTTGGTAGTGTGTAATAACAATAACTGCATTGTCTTTGTTTTTAAGTTTGTTTACACCGTTTGCAACAACTTTAAGTGCGTCAATATCCAGTCCAGAATCTGTCTCATCTAGAATGGCTAGCTTAGGTTCTAGCATGGCCATCTGAAAAATTTCATTACGTTTTTTCTCTCCACCAGAAAATCCAACATTAAGAGAACGAGATAAGAATTTGCGGTCTATTTCTAGTAAATCTGCTTTTTCTTTAATCTTCTTTAACATCTCACTGGCCGGCATATCCTTAAGACCTTTGGCCTTTCTATTTTCATTGATAGCGGTTTTGATAAAGTTAGTAACAGAAACTCCAGGGATCTCTATAGGGTATTGAAAAGAAAGGAAAACACCTTTGTGTGCTCTTTCCTCTGCGTCCAACTCTGTGATGTCTTCCCCATCAATAGTTATGTGTCCTTTGGTAAGTTCAAACTCTTCTTTACCAGCAATAATAGATGCCAAGGTGCTTTTTCCAGCTCCGTTTGGTCCCATTATAGCGTGCACTTCTCCTGCATTAACTGAAAGAGAAATCCCTTTAAGGATGTCTTTTTCTTCTACACTTGCGTAAACATCTTTTATCTGTAACATATTATTTTTCTTCTGCTTTTTTAATGGCTTTTTTACTTTTATTTGCCGCGTCACCTTCTTTTATTTTAACATCTGCTTTAGCAGGTTTAGCGCTCACTTGTACAATATCTATAATGGTTAAAAACTCATCCCAAGCTTCTTTGTCTTGAGGCCCTGGAGCTAATGTTCCAGTTACAATTACAGGAACCATATCATAGACATCTTTTTTTACAGGTGCTACCTTATCGGCTAGTTCTTTCATTTTATCATCCACAACAACTCCATAAATAAAGTCACTCCCTTTTAACACCGCTGCGCCGTCTGTGAATATAAATTCTCCTTTATAGACCGCAAGGTTTGAGTTTTCTGTGGTAACTAAGGTTGTTTTTTGATCGTTTTTACAAGCGCTAAGACTTACAAATAGGGTGATAAGTACAATTATTTTTTTCATAATAATATTTTTTTAATTTTCTTTTTTATCCAACAGAGCCTTCAAGGCTTATCTCTAATAATTTTTGAGCCTCTACTGCAAATTCCATTGGGAGTTTGTTTAGCACTTCTTTGCTAAAACCATTTACAACAAGTGCAATGGCCTTTTCTGTGTCAATCCCTCTTTGATTACAATAAAATATTTGATCTTCACCAATTTTACTAGTGGTTGCTTCATGCTCTATTTGAGCTGTTTTGTTTTTAACCTCTATGTACGGAAATGTATGTGCTCCACATTCATTACCCATTAGTAAAGAATCACACTGAGAGAAATTACGTGCATTCTCTGCGCTTGCATTTATTTTCACTAAACCACGATAACTGTTTTGAGATTTCCCTGCAGAAATACCCTTACTGATAATCGTGCTACGTGTATTTTTACCCAAATGAATCATTTTTGTTCCCGTATCTGCTTGCTGGTAATTGTTTGTTACCGCAATAGAATAAAACTCTCCAATACTGTTGTCTCCTTTTAAAATACAACTAGGATATTTCCAGGTAACGGCGCTTCCAGTTTCTACTTGTGTCCAGGATATTTTTGCATTTTTTTCGCACAGTCCTCTTTTGGTTACAAAGTTATATACCCCTCCTTTTCCTTCTGCGCTTCCAGGATACCAATTTTGCACCGTAGAGTATTTAATCTCTGCGTCATCTAGAGCAATAAGCTCTACTACAGCTGCATGTAATTGATTTTCATCTCTACTTGGTGCTGTACAGCCCTCTAGATAAGAAACATAACTTCCTTGATCTGCAATAAGGAGCGTTCTTTCAAATTGTCCTGTTCCTGCTTGATTGATTCTAAAATAGGTAGACAGCTCCATTGGGCATCTAACACCCTTTGGGATATAACAAAAAGAACCATCGCTAAATACAGCACTGTTCAAAGAGGCATAGAAATTGTCTTTGGTAGGCACTACAGTTCCAAGATATTTTTTCACAAGCTCTGGATGCTCTTTGATTGCCTCAGAAATACTCATAAAAATAATACCCTTTTCACTGAGGGTCTTTTTAAAAGTAGTAGCCACAGAGACAGAATCTACGACAATATCGATAGCGACATTGTTCATTTTTTTCTGCTCATCTACAGAGATACCTAGCTTTTTATACATCGCTAGTAGTTCTGGATCTACATCGTCTAGTGTTTTATTTGGGTCTACCGCCTTTGGAGCAGAATAGTATGCACTGTCTCTTATACACATCTGACGCTGCCGACGAAG
>CAJXUG010000079.1:0-8740 GCA_913060785.1 uncultured Flavobacteriaceae bacterium
GGAGATGTGTATAAGAGACAGTTATTTATACTATGAAAAATTCAATTTTAGCAATAGCTGTAATCGCATTATTTGCCTTTACATCTTGTAAGAAAAACGCTGCAGATAGCGTAGTTGAGACTAATGTTACTCAAGCAGCAGATCGTGATTCTAAAACTGGTGAATTTCCAGTTATGACATTTGATGAAAAGCAATTTGACTTTGGTGAGATTACTCAAGGTACTCCAGTAGAGCATATCTTTACTTACACAAACACTGGAAAAAGCAACCTAGTTGTTGTAAACGCAAAAAGTAGTTGTGGTTGTACAGTACCAACTTTCACAAAAGAACCAGTTGCTCCAGGAGAAACAGGTGAGATGTTAGTGAAATTTAATGGTAGTGGAAAAAACCAAGTTAGCAAAACCATAACAATCACTGCAAATACACAAGCAGGAAAAGAAACACTTATGATCAAAGCTTTTGTAAACCCTAAAGAGGGAGCAGCAGCAGTACCAGGTGTATCAAAATAATATAATATAGATAAATTATTATGGGAGACATAACTCAAATGTTACCTTTGCTTTTGTTATTTGTTGTGATGTATTTCTTTTTGATACGTCCAGGATTACAAAAACAAAAGAAAGAAAAAAAGTATCTAGAAGCACTTAAAGCTGGTGACAAAGTTGTTACCAAAAGCGGATTACACGGTAAGTTACTGAGTCTTAATGATGATGGTACATGTGTAATTGAAACAGGTGCTGGTAAGATGAAATTTGAAATTTCTTCTATCTCTATGGAGATTAGTACAAAAGCTAATACTACTGTAGCTAAGAAATAATTATCAATATTTATTCTATAAAAAACCTCTAGTTTGTGCTAGAGGTTTTTTTATGCGTATTCATTTTTTGATATACTATTGTTATTGTTTTTCTTCTCCAACAAGTTGTGCGATGTTAATAATTACTTCAATAGCCTTTTGTATACTCTCTACAGGAACATATTCAAATCTTCCATGGAAATTGTGTCCACCAGCAAATATGTTGGGACAAGGCAAGCCTTTAAAACTAAGTTGAGAGCCATCTGTTCCTCCACGAATGGGCTTTATTAAGGGCTTAATACCAGCTTGCTCCATTGCTTTTTGAGCGATGTCTACAATATGCATTACGGGCTCTATTTTTTCGCGCATGTTAAAGTATTGATCTTTAATCTCAACAGACACACACGGCTCTCCTAATTGTGAGTTTAATTCATCGGCGAGCTTGAGCATCATTTCTTTTCTAGCCTCAAAATGTTCTTTATCATGGTCTCTTATGATATACTGCAATTGTGTGCTGTCTACCTCTCCAGTTACACTATAGAGATGGAAGAACCCTTGTCTATTTTGGGTGTGTTCTGGTGTTTCAAGTCTTGGCAGAGAATTAATGTAGTCTGTAGCTATGTACATGCTGTTTACCATCTTTCCTTTGGCATATCCTGGATGTACTATTTTTCCTTTTATAGAAACTAAAGCGCCGGCTGCATTAAAATTTTCATATTCTAATTCTCCAACCTGGCTTCCATCCATGGTGTAGGCCCATTCTGCCCCAAATTTTTCGACATCAAATTTATGGGCACCACGACCAATTTCTTCATCTGGAGTAAACCCCACCCGAATCTTTCCATGTTTTATCTCTGGGTGTTGCACCAGGTATTCCATGGCGCTAACTATTTCAGTAATACCAGCTTTGTCATCTGCTCCTAATAAGGTAGTCCCATCTGTGGTAATAAGAGTTTGCCCTTTGTATAATAATAGGTCTTCAAAATAGGAGGGAGATAGAATGATGTTTTGCGCCTTATTTAAAACAATATCTTTCCCATCATAATTTTCTATGATTTGAGGCTTTACATCCTTTCCCGTAAAATCTGGAGTGGTGTCAAAATGTGATATAAACCCAATTGTTGGTACTTTATGTGGCACATTACTTGGCAATGTGGCCATGATGTATGCATTGTCATCTATGGTAACATCTTGTAAACCTATATGTTTTAGTTCTTCAACTAAGGCATTGGCAAGATCCCATTGTTTGGCAGTGCTGGGAGTGGTGTCACTGGTTGGATCACTTTCTGTATCAATAGTAACGTAACTTATAAACCTATCTATTAGGTGCTTTTTATTTATCATAATATGCGGCGTTTGTTCTTGAAATTTCTTAAAAAAATCGCTTGTTAAAAATAAACATATTCACAATAACTAGTATTGACTTTATACCTTATTTTTGCAGTAAGATTTCTCGCTATGTATAAAACCATTTTACGTCCTTTGCTTTTTAGTTTTGATCCAGAAAAGATACACTACTTTACTTTTTCTTTGATTAAGTTGGCACATCTCATTGGTCTTGGAGGTTTGTTTAGAAGTCTTTACCAAATTAAACATCCTGCATTAGAGAGAGAATTGTTTGGACTGAAATTTTCTAATCCAGTAGGTCTTGCGGCTGGCTTTGATAAAAATGCTGTCTTGTATAATGAGCTAGCAAATTTTGGTTTTGGTTTTATTGAAATTGGTACTACCACACCTTTAGGTCAAGAAGGAAATCCTAAAAAGAGATTGTTTCGTCTCAAAGATGATAAAGGTATTATTAACAGAATGGGCTTTAATAATAAAGGTCTAGATAAAGCTATAATTGAGCTTAAAAAAAACAAAGGAAAGCTTATAATAGGGGGTAACATAGGTAAAAACACTCAAACACTTCCAGAGCACTATACCCAAGATTACCTTACCTGCTTTAATGCGCTCCACCCGTATGTAGATTACTTTGTTTTGAATGTAAGTTGTCCAAATGTGGGTAGCCATGCCAAATTAAATGACAAAGAATATCTAGAAGAATTAATAGGGGCAGTACAACAAGCAAATAAAAAATTTGCAGTTGAAAAACCAATTTTATTAAAAATAGCCCCAGATTTAAATACCACACAGTTAGACGAAATTGTATCGCTTGTTTCGCAAACCAAACTCGATGGTGTTATTGCAAGTAATACCTCTACAAATAGAGAGGGTCTTTCTCTCTCACAAGAAGAATTACAACAAATTGGTAATGGAGGTTTAAGTGGCCAACCAATTAAAGACAGAAGTACAGCCGTTATAAAACACTTGTCCACAAAAAGTAACAAAGCATTTCCAATTATTGGAGTAGGAGGGATACATAGTCCAGAAGATGCTTTAGAAAAAATAAATGCAGGTGCAGATTTACTGCAGATTTACACAGGTTTTATCTATGAAGGACCTCGTCTAATAAAAAACATCAATAAGGCTATTATTTCTCAAACCGCATAAAAAAAATGTTAGAAACCCTTCTTTCGTTTGTTGTTGCTACCTGCATTTTAGCGCTAAGCCCAGGGCCAGATAATATGTATGTATTAACTCAGTCTTTAGTTAATGGAAGTAAAAGCGCTCTAGCCACAACGGCAGGTCTGATAAGCGGCTGTATTGTTCATACTACTTTGTTGGCTTTTGGAATTTCTGCAGTTATTACAAAAAGCCCATCTCTTTTTTTTGGCATAAAAGTGTTAGGAGCATTGTATTTATTATACCTAGCCTATGTTGTTTATAAGAGTGATGCAACCCTTGAGTTTTTAGAAAATGCACCTAAGAAGAGTTACGGTCAATTATTTAAACAAGGGGTAATCATGAATTTATTAAACCCTAAGGTAATGCTCTTTTTTCTTGCCTTATTCCCTCAGTTTTTATGGGAGCCACAAACAGATACTGTGCGCCAATTTTTTATTCTTGGGGTTACTTTTATGGTGGTAAGTTTCATTGTTTTTGCAACAATTGCTTTGCTAGGGGGGAGTGTTTCTTCTTTTTTAAATAAAAACAAGAATACTGGAGTCTTTCTAAAGTGGTTGCAGATTTTGGTGTTTTTAGCAATTGCAGCTTTTATACTAGTACCGTAATGTTACTGTGCCAATCCAAACTGGTTTACCACAAGAGTGCATTTTGAGCTGCATGAAATATCTATAGGCGCTGCCCATTGTGTTCCTTGGATTTGTTGGAGTGTGATTCCTGAAGTGGTTTTTTGAACCTCAAATAAAAATGCGGAGCCATTAGCGGCTTTTTTATTGTTTGCAACACCATTTTCTCCTACTAAAGTGCTATTGTCTTGTATTGTGATTTTTTTCCAATCACACCCCCCATTACATGCTAGGGTAGTATTGTTACCATCTATTTCAATAGTAATTGAAAAACTAGCAGGTGTATTTGCGCTTACTTGAGCCGTCACTTGAGATGGCAAGGCGCATAAAGCAACAAAAAACAACAATACAAGGGTAGGTTTTACAAGGGTTTTCATAGAATTTTTCTTTTGGTAAATATATTAAAAAAATGACAACTAAAATTTCTAGCAAAAAGTAATACCTCACTTTTGGTTATCTACACTTTTTACTTTTATCTTTACCAGGATGCAAGACGTGAAACTTATAGAATGTCCAAGAGATGCCATGCAAGGTATTAAAGACTGGATACCTACCCACAAAAAAGTTCAGTACATTCAATCTCTATTGATTTGCGGCTTTGATACCATTGATTTTGGCAGTTTTGTATCTCCAAAAGCCATTCCGCAAATGGTGGATACTGCCGAGGTTTTATCTGGGCTAGATATGTCTTCTACCCAAACCAAGTTACTGGCAATTGTTGCTAATGTAAGAGGAGCTCAAGCTGCTGTAGCACATCCAGAAATCACGTATTTAGGCTATCCATTTTCTATTTCAGAGAATTTTCAGATGCGTAATACCCACAAAACTATTGCACAATCTATTGCTACTCTTTCAGAAATTTTAGAGATTGCTGCTGCTTCAAACAAACAAGTGGTGACCTATCTTTCTATGGGTTTTGGAAATCCTTATGGAGATCCTTGGAATGTTGACATTGTAGGTCAGTGGGCTCAAAAGCTTTCCCAGATGGGAGTTACTATTTTATCGTTAAGTGATACGGTAGGGACCTCAACTCCAGAGAGTATTTCTTATTTGTTTTCAAATTTAATTCCTAAATACCCCAATATTGAGTTTGGAGCGCACCTGCACACAACGCCAAGCGCCTGGCACGAAAAGGTTGACGCTGCATATAAAGCAGGTTGTAGAAGATTTGATGGGGCAATTCAAGGTTTTGGCGGTTGCCCAATGGCAAAAGATGAACTCACTGGAAATATGCCCACAGAAAAAATGTTAAGTTACTTTACCTCTCAAAAGGCGAAAACTAATATACGCACCATGAGTTTTGAAAGTGCACACAATAAAGCAAGTGATTTATTTAATAAGTATCATTAAAAAATAAAACCCCTAATGAAAAAGGTTATATCCTCAAAAAGTTTACAAATGTTTAATCACATGCACAAATCCATCTTTGGAGTGTTGTTTATGTGTGGTCTTTTTTCTTTAGTAGTAACTAGTTGTAAAACAACGAAGGTTTCACAGGTCCAAAAACAAAACACTGTTACCGTAAAGCTCATACAGGTTAATGATGTATATGAAATTGCGCCTCTGGGCGGCGGCAGATATGGAGGGATGGCCAGAGTAGCTCATATTAGTGATTCTATTAAAAGACAATTTCCAAATAGTTATCTGGTAATGGCGGGAGATTTTTTAAATCCCTCGCTTCTTGGCACCCTTAAAGTGGATGGTCAAAGAGTAAAAGGACGCCAAATGATTGAAGTGATGAATGCCATGGATTTTGATTTGGCCACTTTTGGAAACCACGAGTTTGATATAAAAGAGAATGAGTTGCAGCAGCGCCTTAACGAAAGTGATTTTAATTGGGTGTCTGCCAATGTGTTTCAAAAAAATGGGGACTCGCTTGAGGTGTTTCATAGCATTAAAAAAGGCGATAGTATCGCAATTCCAGAAACCCTTTATTATGATGTAGACGCCCGTGACTCCAGTTACTCCACCTCTAAAGTGCGTATTGGTTTTTTTGGTGTCACCATAGATTCTAACCCAAAAGATTTTGTGTATTATAGTGATTACTTATTGGAGTCTAAAGCTGCAGTGAATACTCTTAAAATGGCAGGCAGTGATATCATTATTGGGTTAACACATCTCAAACTAGCTCAAGATATTCAAGTGGCAGAAGCCTCACCTAGTATAGATTTTATTATGGGAGGTCATGAGCATAATAATATGTTGGTGCCTACAAGTGGGGCAACTGTTGCTAAGGCAGATGCCAATGCAAAATCTGTATATGTCCATACCTTAGTCTATGATTTGGTTTCAAAAACATCGGCTATTTCTTCTGAATTGGTTCTTATTACAGACAAAGTCCCTTCCTTACCAAGGGTTCAGAAAGTGGTTGCAAAGTGGGATGCAATTTTAGAGCAAGAAATTAAAACCGTTGTAGATAATCCAAATGAAGTTATCTATAAAGCTGAAGATTTTCTTGACGGTACAGACACTCCCACCAGAAGTACCCAAACCAATTTAGGGGTACTAATAGCCCAGGCCATGAAGGAGAGTTTTAATACTCCTGTAGATGGTGCACTTGTAAATGGCGGCTCTTTTAGACTAGATGATGTTCTGCAAGGAGATATCGTGAGTCTAGATATATTTAGGGTATTGCCCTTTGGTGGAGGTGTTTTAAAAGTAGCTCTTACTGGAGCTCTTCTTCTAGAGGTGTTAGATTTTGGACTTGCCAAGGCAGGAACAGGAGCGTACTTGCAACGCTACGGTTTTGATCAAAAAATGGGAGTTTGGTATATTAACAATGAGGCTATTGATGCTTCACAAACCTATAACATTGCTTTTAGTGATTATCTTTTGAAGGGTTTTGATATTCCTTTTTTAACGCCAGAAAATCCAGGTATCATAAACATTTATAGCCCAACAGAGTCTGAGCCTGCCTATGATATTCGCAGGGCTGTAATTACATTTCTGAAAACTCAAAACTAAGAAACATGCCAAAGTTTATCACCTATTTTTTGTATACTGCTTTAGGAGCTCTTGTTATTATGCAATTCTTTGCTCCAAAGAGCAATAGTGCTGGATATCAAAGCGTGGTTTTTTTTGAAGAACAGACAAAACCATCACAAGAAATAGCAACTATTTTAAGAAATAATTGCTATGACTGTCATAGCAATCAAACAAATTACCCATGGTATAGTAAAATTACTCCTGTAAATTATTGGCTTGAAGAGCATATTGTAGATGGGAAAAAACATTTTAATGTTTCTGATTGGGAAAAATACAGCGCAAGAAAAAAAGATCATAAACTAGAAGAGTTGGTTGAGTTTGTTGAGTCTGGAGAAATGCCCCTTGACTCTTATACCTGGATCCACGGAGATTTGTCACAAAAAGATGCCAAATTATTGATACAATGGGTAGAAATTCTTCGTATCGGCTATCAAAAAGAAATTGCAGGTTTACTGAAATAATAATACCACCTTGGGTATGTTAACTTGATTTTTTTTTCGTTTTTTTTACACTTCAAATTATTCTTTTTCAGGCAGTTAATCTCCTCCGCTATTTCGTTATTTAAATTTATTCTAAATAAGCTTGTGAAAACTAAAACATGTTTATATTTTTGCGTTTTTAAACCGTTTATTTATACTAAGTCTAAATAAAAATAAATGAAGAATTTATTATTTTTTACAGTATTATTTATGGTGTCTGTAGTCTCAGCACAAACACAAAGAGACTCAATTACCTTTGATCCTCAAAAACAACTCAATGCTGCACAGTCCATTCTTTCAGGGAATTTCGGAAAAAAAGTCACCTTAGGAGGATATGGTGAAATCACCTATAATCAACCAGAGGCATTAAACGGAGAATTGGATGTCCAGCGCCTGGTATTATTGGTAGGGTATAAGTTTAATGATAAGGCGCAATTTGTTACAGAAATAGAATTTGAACATATAGAGGAAGTTTATGTAGAACAGGCTTTTGTAAATTATAGCATTGGAGATAATACCAGCCTAAGAGGTGGATTAATGTTGGTGCCAATGGGTATTGTTAATGAATACCATGAACCAACAACTTTTAATGGTACAGAACGTCCTTCTGTAGATAATGTGATTGTACCCACAACATGGAGAGAAATTGGTCTAGGGGTTACAGGGCGTTTTTCTGAAATTTCTTTAGGATACCAAGCCTATGTTTTTAATGGTTTCAAGTCTACAACTCCAGATGGAGAAGGTGGTGTTAATGGAGTATTGAAAGGTAGTAATGCGCTTCGTGGCGGTCGTCAAAAAGCAATTAGATCTACCATAGATTCTCCAACACTTTCTTTCAAGGCAGATTACTATGGCCTGCCAGGATTACGTATTGGCCTCTCTGGATATTTCGGAAGTACCCAAGCAGCAGATGAAATAGAAACTCTTGAGGGAGCAAACATTGGAATTTCTATGGTTGGGCTAGATGCTCGGTATGCTTTTAAAAGGTTTTCAGCAAGAGGTCAATTCATTTATGCTTCTTTAAGTGGATCACAGAAGTACAATACCCTGACAGGACGAGATTTAGGAAGCGCTATACAAGGGTTTTATGTTGAAGGTGGTTATAATCTTTTATCCCTAAGAGCAAAACAACGCCTAATTGCCTTTACTAGGTTTGAAAACTATGATACTCATGCAGCAACACAAGGAGCCCTTGAGAGAAATGCAGCCTATAATAGAACAGATGTCACGGCAGGTATAAGTTATCATATAGCCCCGGGTGTTGTTTTAAAGGGAGACTACCAATTTAGAGATGATAAGAGCTGTCTCTTATACACATCTGACGCTGCCGACGAAGAGGATAGTGTAGA
>CAJXUG010000080.1:0-8738 GCA_913060785.1 uncultured Flavobacteriaceae bacterium
CGAGATTTCTGCCTGTCTCGTGGGCTCGGAGATGTGTATAAGAGACAGGAACAGCACGTTTTCGAGCAGAGTATTTCCATTCGTGAAGGAGCAACACCTTTTGTGTTTTTTGAAGGGCCTCCCTCTGCAAATGGATTGCCAGGGATTCATCACGTAATGGCTCGTGCCATCAAGGATATATTTTGTCGCTATAAAACTCAAAAAGGATTCAAGGTAGATCGTAAGGCAGGGTGGGACACCCATGGCCTTCCCATTGAGCTTGGAGTAGAGAAACAACTTGGGATTACCAAAGAAGATATTGGGACTAAAATTTCTGTAGAAGATTATAATACTGCCTGTAGAAAAGCTGTGATGAAGTACACAGATGTCTGGAACAAAGTAACCGAAAGTTACGGGTATTGGGTAGACATGCAGGATCCTTATGTTACCTACAAGCCAAAATACATGGAGAGCGTATGGTGGCTATTAAAGCAGATTTACAATAAAGATTTATTATATAAAGGATATACCATACAGCCTTATTCTCCAAAGGCAGGAACCGGTCTAAGTAGCCACGAGTTAAACCAGCCCGGAACCTATCAAGATGTTACAGACACTACCGTAGTGGCTCAGTTTAAAGCGGTAGAGCGTTCTCTTCCAGATTTTTTAAAGAAGTTTGATCACCTTCACTTTCTTGCCTGGACAACCACTCCTTGGACATTGCCTTCAAACACGGCATTAACCGTTGGGGCAAAGATTGATTATGTGGTTGTTGCAACCTATAACCAATACACCTTTGAGCCAACTCATGTAATTCTTGCCAAAAACTTAGTAGCAAAACAGTTTGCTGGAAAATACGAGCAAACTCAAGATCTAGCTGTAGTATCAAATTACAATAAAGAAGATAAAAAAATTCCTTTTTTAATCGCCGCCCATTGCAAGGGGAGTGATTTATTAGAAATTAGGTATGAACAGTTGCTAGACTACGCAACACCAGATGCTGGCATAGCAAACGCCTTTAGGGTTATTGCCGGAGATTTTGTAACCACAGAAGACGGTACAGGTATTGTGCATACAGCTCCTACTTTTGGCGCAGATGATGCTATGGTTGCCAAACAAGCGGTTCCGCAGGTGCCTCCTATGTTGGTGAAAGATGCCAATGAAAACCTAGTGCCACTTGTAGATCTACAAGGAAAGTTTAGACCAGAGTTGCGAGAATTTGCTGGCAAGTATGTAAAAAACGAATATTATGATGATGGCCAAGCCCCAGAGAAATCTGTAGATGTAGAGCTTGCTATTAAATTAAAAATAGAGAATAAGGCTTTTAAAGTAGAGAAATACGTGCACAGTTATCCCAACTGCTGGCGTACAGATAAGCCTATATTATACTACCCTCTAGACTCTTGGTTTATTAAAGTGACCAACTTTAAAGACCGCATGCACGAATTAAATAAAACCATTAACTGGAAGCCAAAAGCAACTGGAGAAGGGCGTTTTGGAAATTGGCTGGCCAACGCTAATGATTGGAATTTATCTCGTTCACGTTATTGGGGTATTCCTTTGCCTTTATGGCGCACAGAAGATGGTACAGAAGAAATTATTGTGGGTAGCATTCAGGAGCTTAAGACCGAAATGCAAAAGGCAGTCACGGCAGGAGTTTTAGAAAAAGATATTTACCAAGATTTTGTTGTGGGTGATTACTCCGAAGAAAATTACGACAAAATAGACCTTCACAAAAACATTGTAGATAACATTACCCTTGTCTCAGCAAGTGGTAAACCAATGCAGCGAGAGGCAGATTTAATTGATGTCTGGTTTGATTCTGGCTCTATGCCCTACGCTCAGTGGCATTACCCATTCGAAAACAAAGAAAAAGTAGAAAATATATGGCGTAAGGCAGATTTTATAGCAGAAGGAGTAGACCAAACACGTGGCTGGTTTTATACACTTCATGCAATTGCTACCATGATTTTTGATGATGTTGCCTATAAAAATGTAGTTAGTAACGGATTGGTCTTAGATAAAAACGGACAAAAAATGTCTAAACGTCTAGGAAATGCCACAGACCCTTTTGAAACTCTAGACAAATATGGACCAGATGCAACACGCTGGTACATGATCAGTAATGCCAACCCCTGGGACAACCTTAAGTTTGATATCGATGGTATTGGAGAGGTTCGCAACAAGTTTTTTGGCACCCTGTATAACACCTACAACTTCTTTGCTCTGTACGCTAATTTAGATGGCTTTACTTACAGTGAGCCAGCTATTGCTATAGAAAAACGTCCAGAAATTGACCGCTGGATAGTAAGTGAGCTTAATACACTTATCTTAACCGTTGACCAAGCTTTCACAGAGTATGAACCCACCAAAGCTGCAAGAGCCATACAAAATTTTGTAGGTGAGAACTTAAGTAATTGGTTTGTACGTTTAAGCAGAAGACGTTACTGGAAAGGAAGCTATGGGGAAGATAAAATATCTGCCTACCAAACCCTTTATACTTGCCTAGAGACTGTTGCCAAATTGGGGGCGCCAATAGCGCCGTTTTTTATGGATAGGCTTTACAAAGATTTAGTGGCTGTGGTGTCAAAAAATGAGGTAAAAATTTCTGTTCACTTAACGGATTTTCCAGTTGCCGACACTTCATTAATTGATAGCGCCTTGGAGGCAAGAATGCAAAAAGCCCAAACGATATCCTCTTTGGTTTTATCATTAAGACAAAGAGAGAAAATAAAAGTACGCCAACCGCTGCAAAAAATAATGGTGCCTGTATTAGATGCCATGGCAAGAAAAGAAATTCAAGCCGTTAGCGATTTGATTAAAAGCGAAGTGAATGTCAAGGAAATAGAACTTATTGACGAAGATTCTGGGATATTGGTTAAACAAATTAAGCCTGACTTTAAAAAGCTAGGACCTCGTTTTGGAAAAGACATGAAGGCCGTAGCGGCTGTAATTATGCAGCTTGGTCAAGACCAGATTAATTTGTTAGAAAAAGAAGGCCAGATGGCTATTAAAATTTCAGAAAAAAGCACTACATTGACCTTGGATGATGTCATAATTAGCTCTCAAGATATTGAGGGATGGTTGGTTGCCAACAGCAACGGGATCACCGTTGCGCTAGATGTTACTATTTCTGAAACATTAAAAAATGAAGGGATAGCAAGAGAGATCGTAAACCGTATTCAAAACCTGCGTAAAGACTCTGGTTTTGAAGTAACCGATAGAATCCATGTAAGTTTATTGTCTTGCGAAATGTTAGACACCGCAGTTGCGCAAAACCTAGAATATATTAAAGAAGAAACCCTAACCGATACCCTTTCATTTAAAGTAGAAATGGAACACGGCACCGAAATTTCGTTTGATGGTATCCAAACAAAATTAAGTATTAATAAATAAATTAAATCCTTATGGCAGCAGATGTTAAAACTAGATATAATGACGCAGAGTTAGAAGCTTTTAGAGCCCTTATAAAAGAGAAAATTGTAGCAGCTCAAGAACAATTAGAGCTCATGAAAAGCGCCTACAGGAATGACAGTAATAACGGTACAGATGACACCTCTCCAACATTTAAGGCATTTGATGAAGGAAGTGAAGTAATGAGTAAAGAAACCTCATCTCAACTAGCCATACGTCAAGAAAAATTTATTCGTGATCTTAAAAATGCATTAATTAGAATAGAAAATAAAACCTACGGAGTTTGTAGAGTTACAAAAAAACTAATCAACCCTGAGCGTTTAAAATTAGTGCCTCATGCTACCTTGAGTATTGAAGCAAAAAACATGCAGTAACACCATCTGTTTTCTACAATGTATACAAAAAGACCTTGCAGTTCTGTAAGGTCTTTTTTTTATATACTAAAACCAGTATGCCTCCCTTTAGGCATCTCTCAGTGCTATAAAAGGAGGGCTTGGCTTCATGTTTTAAATCAAATAATAATGTTATTTTTGTCTACGTTATTTACCTGCCATGACCTTAAAAAAATCCATACTTCTTATTGTTTTGATCTTATTGATTGATCAAATTTCTAAAATATATATCAAAACAACATTTCAACTTCATGAAGAAGTAGGTGTGTTTTCTTGGTTTAGAATTTTATTTGTTGAAAATGATGGAATGGCTTGGGGCGCAAAAATACCTGGAACTTACGGTAAATTAATACTCACATTGTTTAGGCTTGTTGCCATATGTGGAATTGGGTATTGGCTATGGGACAGTGCCAGAAAAAAAAGTGCAGGGATTCTTCTTTGTGCGGTTGCCTTAATTTTCGCTGGCGCTCTGGGAAACATTATTGACTCTGTATTTTATGGTGTTATTTTTGATGCAAGTTATGCCAATGTTGCTACTGCCTTTGCAGATGAGCCATACGGCACGCTTTTCCATGGTAAAGTTGTAGACATGCTTTCATTTCCGCTATACAACGGGGTGTTGCCTAACTGGATACCTGTCTGGGGAGGAGAACGCTTTACTTTTTTTGACCCTGTATTTAATGTTGCTGATGTTGCCATTAGCACTGGTGTTGGAATGCTCATTGTGTTTAATAAAAAGACATTTCCGAAGTAGCCGGTATTCTTGCCCAGAAACTTTTTTAAAATATTAAAAAGTATAGGTGTTTTTTGGAGTGACACAGTAATCAAGAGCAATATCATGTGAGGCGCTTGGTATTTTATTCTCTGGGGCAAAAAACGAAAGTCCAACAAAACGGGCCTCTGGAGTGCACTGTTTTAAAAACCGATCGTAAAATCCTTTTCCATATCCTACCCTATGCCCCTTTTTGTCAAAAGCAAGTAGCGGCACAAAAACTACATCTATGCTAGGGGCCAAAACTTCAACACCTTGTTGAGGTTCTGGAATGCCAAATTTTGAAACAGTAATGCGGGTGTTTTCTTGCAATAAAATGTGTTGCATGGTGTGGGTGTCAAAATTAGATTTTGAAAGAATAACACTTTTATCTTTTCCTTGTAAAACACTTAGCAAATAGCTAGTATCTACCTCTATTTTATTTTCTATAGGTAAAAAAATATGGTAATTGGTGTACTCCCAAATAGGTAATTGTAATACCTGGTTTGCAATGGCAAGGCTTTGATTTGCAACAGCTTCTGTGTCCAAGGAAGCTCTTAGGGATTTGTAGTGTTGTCTAAGTGTTTCTTTGGTCATTGTTTTTTGTCTTCTTGTAGGGCCTGTTCAATAGTGTTGCTTTGCGTAGAAACATGAAAAATGGCATCTCCCTGATATACAATAGGGGCCTGGTTTACATTTATAATATACCCATTGTTTGGCGCCAATACCTTAAAGCGCATTGTGCCATAAGGATCTGTAATGGTAGCTAAAAATTCTCCTTTCTCAACATATTTATTGCAAGGAATTTTAAGGTGTAATAGCCCACTTTTTTGTGCTCTAATCCATTTGCTGGTCTTAATAACTATAGTAGCACTCTTTTTTTTAGGCACTTCAATGCCTGAGCTTAGCATTCCTAGATGGTCTAAAACGCGCATTACTCCATCCACACCTTGCGTGACAATGTTTTTATTGCTGCTTTGTGATTTTCCTCCTTCAAAAAGTAAAATAGGAGTTCCTATTTTATGACACGTTGCTCTATATGATTTTGAAATATTTGACACATGCACCGTAAATGGGGCATTGAATATGGAGGCTAATTTTAAAAGCTGAGGTTTCTTTGGAGTAATGCGTATTTGTGGAGCGTTAAAGCGCTGGGCACCTCCCGTATGAAAATCCAAACAATAATCTGCAAAGGGCAGTATTTCTTTGGTAAAATAATAAGCCACTCTACTGGCCAATGACCCTGTTTTAGTGCCAGGGAAAACCCTGTTGAGGTCTCTTCCGTCTGGGAAAGTTCTGTCAGCATTTAAAAATCCAAAGGTGTTTAAAATAGGAATACAGATGGTAGTGCCTGAAAAAGGAATGTTGATTTTTCTTGCAATTATTTGCCGTACAATCTCAACTCCGTTAATTTCGTCTCCATGTATACCTGCTGTGATAAGAACCGTTGGCCCAGGAGTTTTAGCGCGCTGTATAATAACAGGAATTTCTACTTTGCTTGAGGTGTAGAGTTTTGCAAAGCTAAAATTAATGGTTTTACTTTGTCCTAAGGCTATTTTTTCACCAAGAATAACCAGATCTGTATTGTTATATGCCATAAAATCGAGAACGAATTATTTTTTTTGCTGTTCTATAAATGCTATAATTTTTCCTGATACGTCAACCCCTGTAGTAGTTTCGATACCTTCTAGCCCCGGTGTTGAGTTTACCTCCAAGACCAAAGGCCCTCTTTTTGAAGACAATATATCTACACCACAGACATGTAAACCTAATGCTTTTGCCGTGGCAACTGCCAATTGCTTTTCTGCCTGTGATAATTGTATGATACTTGCACTGCCTCCCTGATGCAGGTTAGACCTGAAATCTCCATCTTTAGATTGCCTTTTAATAGATGCCACCACTTCTCCAGCTACAACAAAGGCTCTACTATCTGTGCCTTGAGACTCTGCAATAAATTCTTGCATTACAAACTTAACATTTGCAGATTGTAGGGTCTGGGCTGTAGCCAATGCATTTTTAATGTTTTCGCATAAAATAACGCCTTGCCCGTGCGTGCCTTCAAGCATTTTAATAATTATAGGTTTATCTCCAAAATCTTTAACAAAATCTTCTAGATAGGGGTGAGCGCCTAGCGTTGTTTTAGGCATTGCAATGCCTTTTTGTGCTAGTATTTGAAAACAGGTCCACTTATCTCTTGAGTTAATAATGCCTTGTGAAGATGCAATACTAAAAACACCCATAGATTCAAAATGCCTCACAATAGATGCGCCTCTGTATGTGTTTGATGCGCCAATTCTAGGAATAATAGCATCCAAATCATCAATGATTTGATCGTGGTATTGTAAAACAGCTTTGTTGTTAATAATCATTAAATTACAGTAGGCGGGATCAATGATTTCTATATCATGATTTTTAACCTCTGCTGCTTTTAAAAGGCTTTGTGTGGAGTACAGTTGTTCTGCTCGAGAAAGAATAGCGATGTTCATCTATGGTGTCTTGGTTGTTGCAATGTACTAAAAAATCAGCTTTTATTTTCCATAAAGCCACCCTCTAGGGTTAAAAAATAGATGGGTTAATTTCATTAGAGAATACCTGTCATTATCATAAAATGCTTTTATCTTTACCCTATGGCACAAGCACCTGTAGCGCTACAAGTTTCTACCCTACCCCAAACCCCTGGTGTATATCAGTATTATGATAAAGACGGGCAGCTTTTATACATAGGGAAAGCAAAAAACTTAAAAAAACGGGTGGGTTCTTATTTTAATAAAACCCATGAAATTGCTCGAACGCGCATACTAGTTAAACAAATTGTTGATATTAAACACATTGTGGTTGCCACAGAAACAGATGCACTGTTGCTGGAAAATAACCTTATTAAAAAATACCAACCCAAATACAATATCTTACTCAAGGACGACAAAACATATCCCTGGATTTGTATCAAAAAAGAGCGTTTTCCAAGAGTATTTTCTACTCGCAGACTCATCAAAGATGGCAGTGAGTACTTTGGGCCCTACACCAATTTTAAAACAGTACATACCCTTTTAGATTTAATAAAGGGGCTATACCCCCTGCGCAGCTGTAATTATGATTTGGCTCATGAAAAAATAACCACTGGGAAATATAAAGTTTGCTTAGAGTACCACCTAGGAAACTGCCTAGGTCCTTGTGAAAACTTACATTCTGAAATAGCCTATAATCAAGCCATTGATGCCATTAGAAACCTTTTAAAAGGAAACTTTAAAGAGTCTTTGGGAGGGTTTAAGCAGCAAATGAATCGCTATGCTAGCAATTTACAATTTGAAGATGCCCAGCGCATAAAAGAGAAGATAGAAACCCTACAGAACTATCAAAGTAAATCTACGGTAGTAAACCCAAACATTAATAATGTAGATGTCTTTAGTGTCATTAGCGATGAGAGCTATGGGTATGTTAATTTTCTTCAGCTTTCTTTTGGGTCAATTATTAGAAGTCACACCCTAGAGATAAAGAAAAAACTAGACGAGACAGACGCCCAGCTATTAGAGCTTAGTGTTGTGGAGCTGCGCCAAAGATTTAACTCTCAATCCAAGGAGGTGTATGTACCCTTTACCATCAATGTTGAGGCAGGGGTGAAGTTACATATTCCTAAACTAGGCGATAAAAAGAAAATTTTGGACCTATCAACGCGCAATGCTAAATATTTCAGGATGGAGCGCTTCAAACAGGCTAAGATTGTAGATCCATCTAGACATGCCAACAGGATTATGGCGCAAATGAAAAAAGATTTACGCCTCTCTCAAGAGCCTCGCCATATAGAGTGTTTTGATAATAGTAATATTCAAGGAACCAATCCTGTTGCTGCTTGTGTGGTTTTTAAAGACGGCAAGCCAAGTAAAAAAGACTACCGCAAGTTTGCTATTAAAACCGTAGTTGGCCCGGATGATTTTGCTTCTATGGAGGAAGTTGTTTTTAGGAGATACAGACGTTTATTACAAGAAGACCAACCTTTGCCTCAACTTATTATTATCGATGGCGGGAAAGGGCAATTGTCCTCCTCTTTAAAAGCCCTAGATGATCTTGGTTTGCGGGGTAAAATAGCAATTATTGGAATTGCAAAAAGATTAGAAGAGTTATTCTACCCCGATGACCCTATACCTTTGTATTTGGATCTGTCTCTTATACACATCTCCGAGCCCACGAGACAGGCAGAAATCTCG
>CAJXUG010000081.1:0-8575 GCA_913060785.1 uncultured Flavobacteriaceae bacterium
AGTAAAAACTCTCGTATTAGATTGATTATTGGAAGAACAATGTCTTCAGCTCTTTGTGCTTTTCGCTCTAAAAACAAAAGAAGTGCCTTTGTGTCTTTGTTGTCTTTAAGTTCGTATAAATGTAGGCGGCTTTCCCAGCTTATTTCATAGGGAGCTTCATTCACGTAATGGTAGTAAGAGATGTAGCCAACGTATTGACTTAACACATCTAGTGTGTCTTTTCGTGTTTTTACAGGTTTTGCTAGGCCGTAAATACGTCTTAGGGTATTGTAGTTTATGTTTTTATCGATTTGTTCATGAATCACCTCAGACAGTTTTTCACAATCACCTCTATTTAGGATTTTAAATCCAAATTTTTTTTCAACTGCCTTTATTAAGTTTTTTTCCACTGTTTTATTTGTACCATTTGTGTATCACAATGTAGGTTAATTTAATTGTACTAAAAAAATTGTGCTATAACTCTGATATCTTGGATGTTGGTTATAAAAAATTTTGTCCAAAAAAAAACCCACTCAATGAGTGGGTTTTTGGTGGTGCCTCCAGGAATCGAACCAGGGACACATGGATTTTCAGTCCATTGCTCTACCAACTGAGCTAAGGCACCGTTTGCTAGGTCAAATAATTAACTTAGCGGCTGCAAATATAATGGTATTTTTATTGCAGCAAAACAATTTTTTGAAAAATATCTTTATTTAAATGTGCGTCATAAAATTATCTAACAAACGTGATGTCTGTTATGCATTTTTGTTTTGTGAGTTCCCTATTTAGGCTAAGAATCAATTCAATGCCTTATTTGTTCTTTGCTGTTGAAATAACTATGTATTTTTGTCGTCTTTGCAACGATATGAATCTTACAGTAGATGTTGGAAACACCCTATACAAGTTTGCTATTTTTAATGGCAATATTCTTGTGGAAAAACAGCGGTGTGAAAAACAGGATGTTATACAGCACATTAAACAGCTTTTTATAAGCTACCCTGAGATTACACACTGTATTTTATCTTCTGTGGGTAGTTTATCTTCTCAAGCTATCACACTTCTTGAAGAGCTAACCTCTGTACATATACTATCCCACATCAGTAAGATTCCTTACACAAACACCTATGAAACACCAGAAACATTAGGTCCAGACAGAATTGCACTTATTGCAGCTGCAGCTATGAAATTTCCAAAAAAAGATGTGCTGGTTATTGATGGAGGAAGCGCAATCACTTATGACTTTTTATCTGCTGATAATCAATATATAGGGGGTAGTATTTCCCCTGGTATAGCCATGCGTTACAAATCCTTACATAGCTTTACAGAAAAATTACCTTTGCTGGAAAAAACAGCCGCCATTGCTATGATTGGCAATAGTACAGAAACAGCTATCCATAGTGGTGTTATTCAGGGAGTTATCTTTGAAATTGATGGTGTAATACATCAATATAAAGACCAATACGCCGATTTAACAATTATTTTAACAGGTGGAGACGCTCATTTTTTGCGAGATAGATTAAAAAATGACATCTTTGCCAACTCAAATTTTCTGTTAGAGGGCTTAAATTATATTTTAGAACTTAATAAAGATTGATGCTGATGCGAATAATTATTGTAGTATTCTTACTCATTTCTACTGTTACGATGGCTCAAAACGGGACTTCGTCCCCCTATTCGTTTTATGGTATAGGTTCTCTTAATTTTAAAGGAACTGTTGAGAACAGAACAATGGGAGGCATAAGTGTTTATTCAGATAGTATACATTTAGGGGTTCAAAACCCTGCTTCTATTGCAGATCTTGAGTTAATAAACTACGCAGTTGGTATTAGCCATAAAGAAAACACTCAAAAAACAGTTTCACAAACCCAAGAGCAATCTACCTCTTCTTTTGATTATTTTGCTGTAGCAATTCCTATGGGTAAGTTAGTCTCTAGTTTTGGGTTGTTACCATATTCATCTGTGGGGTATGATACACAAAACGTTGTAGATGATGTAACAACCAGATATACTGGAGAGGGAGGGCTTAATAAAGCCTTTTTGACATTTGCCTACAGAGTCTCATCAAATTTTAGTTTTGGAATAGACACCAACTATAATTTCGGAAATATTCAAAACACTGCATTTAGCGAGCAGGTAGATATTGAGCTAGGCGCTAGAGAACAAAATAGGTCTGATTTATCTGGACTTAGTTTTAATTTTGGAGCGCGTTACAAGGCTAAGATTTCAAGAAACTTACAAATTCAAACAGCTGTTGCCTATACCCCAGAGACTAATTTTAAATCTAAGAATTCGCGTCAAAGAGCTACAGTATTTGTGCTTCCATCTGGATTACAAGTGGTCAGAGAAGAGATAGAGGTTGCTGTGGCAAATACAGACTTTACATTTCCCTCTCAACTAAGTATAGGAGCAGGAATCGGAAAACCAAAAACGTGGTTTGTTGGTCTTGAGTACGTAAACCAAAAAACCAGTAATTTGACAAATCGTACTTTTGAATTGGAGAATATTATCTATACAGACGCTGCAAAATATAAAATAGGAGGATTTTATATTCCTAAGTACAATTCACTCACAAGCTACTATAAACGAATTGTTTACAGGGCAGGAATACGTTTTGAAGAAACAGGAATAAATCTAAAAGGTCAAGACATTACTGAGTTTGGCATATCTTTTGGAGTTGGAATACCTGTTGGAAGATTGTTCTCTAATGTAAATGTTGGTTTTGAGATAGGAAAACGAGGAACTACAGACTTTGGCCTAATACAAGAAAACTTTTTTAACACATTTATTAGTCTATCATTTAACGATAGATGGTTTGATAAAAGATATTTAGATTAACACTAGAAGATTACTATAATGAAAATGAAAACCTTTTTAACTGGAATGACACTTGCCCTAACCCTTGTAACAACTTCGGGACAAGCTCAAGACGCTCAAGAATGTATAGCGATGGTGTCGTTGTTTACAGAACCAGCAAAAGCAAAAAATTATCAAGAAGCTTACAAGCATTATGATAATGTAATTACAAAGTGTCCTCAAACCACCATGGCCGTATACCAATATGCAGCTAAAATGTTTGAAGATTTTATCGCCAATGGAGATACAGCTAAAATTTCTGATTTAGAAAAATCGTATCAATTAAGAATGCAATACTATCCATCAAAAACAAAAGAAGGGGCTGTTTTAAGTAATTTGGCTCAAGTTCGTTTTGATAAGGGTATTGGTACAAGACAAGAACAGTTTTCATATTTTGATGCGGCATTTAAAAAAGATCAAGTAAATTTTAAAAGCCCAAAGGCTTTGTATACTTATTTTTCCTTAGCAAAAGATCTTTACCTAGATGGTGAGAAAGACCTGCAAGAAGTTTTTAACTTATATGATGTTGTAAAAAATAAAATGGAAGTTGAAGAAGGTAAGTTGGCAAAACTCCTTACAGCTCTTATTGATAAAGAAGATGCTGGTCAAGCAATGTCTAGCAATGAAAAAAAGCGATTGAGCGCCTATGAAAAAAACCTGCGTATTTTTGGTAAGGTAAAAGGGAGTGTAGACACCAAGCTTGGAAACGTTGCAGATTGTCCTAACCTTGTTATTTTATATAACAAAGATTTTGAGGCCATGAAGGATGACATTTCTTGGATTAGAAATGCGGCAGGACGTTTGTCTGGCAAAGACTGCACAGAAGATCCTCTTTTTATTAAACTAGTTGAGCAGCTTGATAGATTAGAGCCTAGTGCAGATACAAAAATGTACTTAGGCCAATTAGAGGCTCAAAGCGGAAACGCTTCAAAAGCATTGGTTTACTATGAGCAGTCTGCAGCAATGCAAACAGACCCAAATAAGCAGGCCAGAATTTACTATAAAATTGCAGAAGAAAAACGTAAATCAGGAAGATATAACGCGGCAAGAACATACTACAATAAAGTATTAAATGTAAAGCCAAACGATGGAAGATCGTATCTCAAAATTGCTGCAATGATTGCAAAAAGTTCTAGTGATTGTGGAGGTACACCCTTTGAAAAAAGAGCTGTAAACTGGAAAGCTGCAGAGTATGCAGATAAAGCAGCAAGAGTAGACCCTTCTATTGCTTCAAACGCAAGGGCTGCAGCAAGTAGTTACAGAGCTCGTGCTCCGCAAAAAACAGATATTTTCTCTGCCGGTATGGCAGGAAAAGTTATCAACCTTAACTGTTGGGTTGGTGGTAGTGTAAGAGTGCCAAATTTATAATATGACAAATAAATCATACAGCATAAAAAGCGTGATGTCCCTTCTTGTGGTCATCACGCTTTTTGCCTGTGATGCAAATTATAAAGACAAACAAAAATTATCTATAAAGGATGATCAGCCCCTGGCCATTGGCAAGCAAATCAATCTAAAATATACAGATAGCGGTAAGGTGGTTTCTAATTTAATATCAAAGAGTTTGCTAGACTATTCTAACTATGATTTTCCCTACCAAGAGTTTCCACAAGGGGTAGAGGTTCATTTTTGGGAAGATGGCAAGAAAAGTACTGTTACCTCAGATTATGCCATTCGGTACGGCGGTACAGGCATGATAGATTTGCGTGAAAATGTAGTGTTAATTACAAGCGATAGTTTGGTTTTAAGGGCAGATCAATTGTATTGGCATCAAACAAATCGGTGGGTGTTTACAGACCAACCCTATCAAATAAAATTTAAAGACGGCTCTTATAATGATGGTTCTCGTTTTGATTCTAGTCAGGATTTTACAGAATTTATATCAAGAAAAAACACGGGAGTACAACTTATAGAACCACAACAAACTCAAGAAGATGCAAAATAAAATCTACAAACTTTTCGAATACGCATATATCGTTATGGCTGCTTTTTCTTTGTACCTAGTTACAACACATTGGGCAGACAATAGAGGGCGCGCCTATATGTTTATCTTTTTTGCAATTGTGGCTGTGTTTATGTTTTTCTTCAAAAGAAAGTTTAGAAAAATGACAGCGCAGCGAAATAAAGATTTAAATAAAAAATAACAAGGCTGTTTTCTAAGTATTTCAGCCCTTGTTGATCATTTACTATATTTGTAACTCACCTAATCATTTAGTACATCCTGTTGGAATACCAAATTATCATTATTTTATCGGCACTAATATGCTCGGCTTTTTTTTCTGGGATGGAGCTTGCTTACGTTTCTTCCAACAAGATTTATATTGAGATTGAAAAAAAACAACAGAGCTTTTTAGCGGGTATTTTAAAAAAAATTACCAAAAGACCTTCTAAATTTATTGCTACCATGCTTATTGGTAATAATATAGCCTTGGTTGTATACGGGTTTTTTATGGGCGATGTATTGATGCAATATATACCCATGGAGGGACCCTCTGGTTTATTTGTACAAACAATTGTTTCCACCTTAGTGATTTTGCTTACAGCAGAGTTTTTACCCAAGGTTTTCTTTCAGATATATGCCAATGATTTAGTCAAGTTTTTTGCGGCGCCTGCTTACTTCTTCTACATTGTCTTTTCCTTGGTTTCTGAATTTATTTTATGGATCTCAGACCTGGTTTTAAAATATATCTTTAAAACAGATGGTGATAAAGTAAGACTTAGTTTCAGTAAAATTGAACTAGGAAATTACATCAGTGAACAAATGCAGGCCATTGAAACAGAAGATGAGGTAGATTCTGAAATTCAAATATTTCAAAATGCGTTAGATTTTTCAGATATAAAATCTCGCGAGGTTATGATACCAAGAACCGAAATAATGGCGGTTGATATCACCACTGCTGTTGATGAGTTAAGTCTGCTTTTTACTGAGACAGGACTTTCCAAAATAATAATTTATAAAAACAATATTGATGATGTAGTTGGCTATGTACATTCATTCGAACTTTTTAAAAAGCCAGTAAGCATACAGGATATGCTTATACCAGTTGTGTTTGTTCCAGAAACCATGTTGGCAAAAGACGTGCTTAATATCTTAAGTAAAAAACATAAAAGTATTGCCGTTGTAGTAGACGAGTATGGAGGCACTAGTGGGGTTATCACTGTTGAGGATATTATTGAGGAACTCTTCGGGGAAATAGAAGATGAGCATGACAATACAGAACTTATAGAAGAGGTTATTGAAGAAAACTACTATCGATTTTCGGCGCGCTTAGAGGTCGATTATTTAAATGAAAACTACAAACTTTCTTTGCCAGAAGATGAGCATTATGAAACCCTTGGAGGCATGATTGTTAATTTTACCCAAGGCATACCACAAGCTGGAGAAACAGTTGTAATAGGCAATTACCAGATAGAAATCATAGAGGTTTCTAACACCAAAATTGACCTGGTTTGTGTTAAAATGTGCAATCCAGATTCCTAAGCAATCTTGCAGTGGGTTAATAAAAATTTATAGCTAGTTGTTTGTGTTTAAATTTTCATGCGGCTTTTAGCTATAACTTTTCACTAAAACTATTTTATTAATGCAGGGAAAATGGTATTTTCGCCCACTAAATTAATGTGAACGCACATGTAGAGCGTTCTTAAATTAAAAATGACAGATGGCAATATTAAACAGCATTAGAAAAAGAGGAGTTTTCCTTATTATCATTATAGCGTTAGCATTATTTTCATTCATCCTGGCAGATGTAATTCGTAACGGTGGATTTTCTTCAGAAAAATCATTGACTACAGTAGCCACCATAAATGGTGAAACACTTACCCGTGACATCTTTATGAAGCAAGTAGAGCTAACCCAGCGCAACTTGGGAGAAAATGGTACTACTGCTCAGGCAATGAACTTAGTTTGGGATCGTGAACTGCGTAATGTATTACAACAACAGCAATACGATGCTTTGGGTCTTACTGCTCAAAAGGAGCAACTTGAAGAGTCACTGCGTATGGGTCTGGCTTCAAATCCAACCTTTCAAGATGCCGATGGCGTTTTTAGTGCCTTAAAAGTGCAAGAATATATCGCAAATGTAAAAGCAACCAATCCAACTGCTTACCAGCAGTGGTTAGATTATGAAAATAATTTAAAGAGCGGCGCTCTGCAAACTACCTATTACAACATGATTAAAGCAGGTATGAGAAGTACCCTTAGTGAAGGTGAGCAGGAGTATCGTTACCAGAATGATAAAATTAACATGCAGTATGTCTATGTGCCTTACACTTCTATACCAGATACAGATGTAAGTGTTACAGATTCAGAAATTGAAGCATACATTAGAAAGAATGCGGCAGATTACGAGCAAACTCCGCAGGTTGACGTGCAGTTTGTATCTTTTTCTGAAGCACCTTCAGATTTAGATATTGCAGATGCAGAAACCGCTATCACAAGTCTTTTAAAAGACCGTGAAGTATATAACTCAAATATAAAAGCCACAGAGGTTTTAAAAGGTTTAGAAAACACCCAGGATTACCAAAACTTTATAAATGACAATAGTGATGTTCCTTTCCAGGACAGGTATTTCTTTAAAAGTGATATTCCTGAAGCTATCGCAGAAGATCTTTTTGCAACACCTTTAAATGGTATCTACGGTCCTTATAAATTGGGAAATAATAATAATATTTCAAAAGTAATTGGCATAACACAAATGCCAGATTCTGTGCAGTCAAGACACATTCTAATAAGATACCAAGGATCTTTTAGAGCCTCAGATGCCATTACGCGTAGTAAAGAAGATGCAAAAGCAATGGCAGATAGTATTACAAGAGTTTTAAAAAGAAACAAAAATAAATTTGAAGCACTTGCCAAGACCTTGTCTGACGATAAATCAAACAGTGATACAGGAGGTGATTTGGGGTACTCTGGACCAGGAAAAATGACCAAAGACTTTAATGACTTTATTTTTGACAATAAAACTGGTACTCTTGGTGTAGTTGAAACAGAGTTTGGTTTTCATGTTGTAGAAGTTCAAGAACAAAAGAACAAGCAAAAAGCGATGAAGTTTGCAACTATTTCTAAAGAAATTGAAGCTTCAGAAAAAACACTTAATGAAGTCTTTGCAAATGCCTCTAGGTTTGAGCTAGCTGCTCAGAAAGGGGATTTCTCCCAGATTGCAAAAACACAAGAACTTGCATTAAAGCCAGTAAACAAAATTGGAGCCTTAGATGCTACCATTCCAGGAGTTGGAAACAATCGTAGTATTGTAAACTGGGCCTTTGAAGAAGATGTGTCTGTGGGAGATGTAAAACGTTTTAGTATTCTAGATGGTTATGTTGTTGTACAACTTACTAGAAAGAGTCCTAAAGGGCTTATGAGTATAGCTGAGGCATCTGCTTTGGTAATGCCAAAACTCAGAAACGCTTACAAAGCCAAGCAAATTATGGCGACCATCTCTGGTGATGATTTAGATGCTATTGCATCTAGTCAAGGCATTTCAGTGCAAAATGCTACTGCCATTACCATGGCAGCACCAACCATACCAGGAGCTGGCCCAGAACCTGAAGTAGTAGGAGCTGCATTTGCAAAAGCTGCTGGAGAAACTACTAGTTTAATAGCTGGAGAAAAAGGGGTATTTAAAGTACGTGTTACAGCTGTTAATAATGCGCCGGCTTTAGAAAATTACGCTTCTTTTGCAAACCAATTAAACAGCGCAGCTACACCGGCTGTAAATACAAAGGTGTACCACTGTCTCTTATA
>CAJXUG010000082.1:0-8515 GCA_913060785.1 uncultured Flavobacteriaceae bacterium
CTACACTATCCTCTTCGTCGGCAGCGTCAGATGTGTATAAGAGACAGTGCTATTACTAGTGAGCTGTTTTGGTTGGCAAACCAATGCACAAAGTCCGAACGATATTTGTGAAGACGCGATATTAGTTGATTGTGGGTCAAGCTCTATTGGAGATTCAACAGACGCAACAATTACAGGTGCACCACTTGAGGTTTGTGGCACTGCATTAAATACTGCTCCAGGAGAATGGTATTCAATCCAAATTCCTGCAGATGGATTTTACAATGTAACTATTGATACCTTTGGTTCTCTTTTTGACACAAAACTTGGAGTATTTTCTGGAGCTTGCGATGCGCTTGTGTGTATTGGTGGAAATGATGACACAGGTGGTCTTCAATCTGAGGTATCATTTATTGGTACTGCATCAGAAACATACACTATTTATGTCACAGGATTTGGTGCAAATACAGGTGAGTATACCTTGAATGTAACTTGCGAATTCATACCACCTGCATCTATAGAGTTACCTATTACCCTTGAAAACCAATTACCAACATTTGGTGATTTTAATGGATCATTTACCCAAGCTATTGAAAATCCAGATGCATCTGGAGAAAACACTTCTAGTACCGTAGCAGAAAACACTGTTCCTGGTGGAGCAGCATTTGCAGGAGTAAACTTTGGGTTAGACACTCCTATTGATATAATTACAAACAAAGGATTCTCAATGAGTGTTTGGTCTCCTATTGCAAATACTCCCGTACTTTTAAAATTAGAAAATGCGACAACAGGTGTTAATGCAGAGAGAGCGGTTACAACAACTACAACTAGTGCTTGGGAAACAGTTTCTTTTGATTTTAGCACAGAGGGAGATTTGACCTTTGAGTCTGTTACTATTTTCATGAATTTTAATGTGGTAGATCCTGCCGCACAAACATATTACTGGGATAATCTAAATCAATTTAACCTTAACGTTGGTGGTACAACATGTGCAAATGCACTTGAGGTAACTCCTGGAGTTTACAATGATGTATTTATTGTTTCAGACTCTGGAGGATCAGCAAATGTAACAGATGATCTTGGTCCTGATGCACTTTGGTATAGTTACACACCAATAGAGAGTGGTACAATTAACATTAATTCTTGTATTTCAGACCCTAGTCCTGTAGATACAAGGTTATTTGTATACACAGATGGATGTGACATACTAACACTTGTAGATAATGATGATGATGGTTGTGATGCTCCAAATGGATTTGGATCATCAATAGAAGAAATAAATGTTATTGGAGGTCAAGAATACCTCATAGAATGGGATGATAGATGGAATGAAGTTCCTTTTGACTGGGAATTAATATTCACTCCCCTACCAGCCTGTCCAGAACCTCTGGATGTTGTTGTGACACCAAACGCATTTGATGCAATAATTACATGGAGCGCCGTGGTAGAAGCTACCACTGGATACATAGTAAATGTATTTGATGCTGGCGCAGACCCAACAGTTGATACTCCTGTATACACAGAAAACATACCAACTGGTACCCTAACGGCAACAGCAATAGGACTTACACCAGAAACAAATTATGAAGCTTACGTGATTGCAGATTGTGATACAGAAGGAATATCTCTTGCAGATCCTAACTTCTTTACAACTTTAGTTGCATGTCCTGCACCAAGTAACTTTGCAGTAACAACAACTGTAGACACAGAAGCAACTTTTACTTGGGATGTAGTAGCAGAAGCTGTAAACGGGTACACTTTAAGTGTATTTGATGCTGGCGCAGACCCAACACTTGACACTGCTGTTTATACAGAAGCTGTAGCCGCAGGTATTGTTACTGCAACTGCAACTGGATTAGCATTAGACTCAGGATATGATGCGTATTTAGTGTCAGATTGTGATACCAACGGTTTCTCACAAGAGAATCTACTTTCATTCACAACTCCATTTCCTGCACCTGAGTGTGGTGGTTTATATTTAGATTCTGGTGGATCTGCAGGAAATTACCAACCAAATGAACTTACAGTTACTACCATTACTCCAGATGTACCTGGTGAGGCAGTAACAGTTACATTTACTTATGTAGATATAGAAGTTGGTGGACCTAACGGGGGATGCTGGGATTTTCTAACCGTATACGATGGCCCTGACACTACCTTTCCTGTATTGGCACAGACACTATGTGGTGAAGAAAGTGGAGATGGTGGACAAGCAGGTGAACCAGGAAGTATATTATCTATTGGAGATTCTTTTACATCCTCTGACCCTAGTGGAGCATTAACTTTTGTTTTTGATTCAGACGGATCTGTGCAAGAGACAGGATGGTCTGCAGATGTAACATGCGCGGTACCACCTGTTGGATGTGGAGATGTTTACTATGACGAAGGTGGCGTAGATGGAGATTATTTAGCTAGTGAGGCTACAGTAACAACTATATCTCCAGATGTTGCTGGTGATGCTGTAACAGTTACTTTTACCTATGTTGATATAGAATCATCAACAGGAACAGGAACACAAGATGGATGTTGGGATTACCTAACGGTTTATAATGGACCAGATACTACCTTCCCAGTACTTGCACAAACACTTTGTGGTGAAGAAAGCGGAGACGGTGGTGTGCCAAGTGATCCAAATAGTTTACTATCTGTTGGTGATATATTTACATCAACAGACCCAAGTGGTTCTCTTACGTTTGTATTCACTTCAGACACAAGTGTACAAGAAACAGGATGGGTTGCAGATGTAACCTGTGCACCAATTGTAATACCTTGTCCAGAGGTAGAAAACTTTACTGTAGAAAATGTAACAGAAACCACTGCAGATCTATCTTGGGATGCAGCAGAGGGAGCTATATTTTATGATTGGGCTGTATTTATAGCAGGTGCTGACATTGAAGTGGATAATCCAGTAGCCTTTGAAAATACAACAGCTACAACAGCAACAGCACAGGGATTAATACCAGGTGTTAGTTATGATGCTTATATCCAAACAGATTGTGGAGGAAACAATAATGTAAGTGATGTTGTTGGACCAATTACTTTTACAACCACAGCTCTTGGAGTTAATGATGTAGATGTAACAACATTTGTATTTGCTCCAAATCCAGCAGATGGTAATGTAAATATTGTAGCAACAACTGCAATTACTACATTGCAAATAGTAAACATGCTAGGTCAAAATGTACTTTCTATAACACCAAATAGCAAAGAATTTACAATAGACGTATCTTGTTTATCTAGTGGGGCATATTTTATAAATGCTATCACAAATGGAGTAACTACAACAAAAAAACTTATTAGAAAATAATAATCTTTTAATACTTTTAGAGGAGCCGCTTAGCAATAAGCGGCTTTTTTTATACACTGCTTTTAAATTAGTTTTACATTTACACAAAACAAATGTATGATGGGCATCTTGAGAAATATTAAAACAATTGTGTTACTGCTAGCAGTGTTAACGATAGTAATATCATGTAAAGAATCTAGTAAAATAAACCTTGCTGAAAAAGAGAATACGAGCGTGTATTATTTTATTAGACACGCAGAAAAAGACAGAAGCGACTCCACAAACAAAAACCCTTCTCTAACTATACAAGGGCTGGAGAGAGCAAACAAATGGGCTGTTTTTTTTAAAGATAAAAACATAGCTGCAGTGTATAGTACAAATTATATAAGAACACAGCAAACTGCCCTACCCATTGCCAAGGAACAAAACATAGAGATTATTAGCTACACAGCTAAAGAGCTAATTTCAGAAAAATTTATAGCAAATAATAAAGGAAAAAATATTGTTATTGTTGGACATAGCAATACCACACCAGAGCTAGTAAATAGCCTACTTGGAGAGAGAAAATATAAAGACATTGCAGATAGTGAGAACAACAATCTATTTGTAGTAACTCTTAATAAAAACAAAACAACTGCAAAAAGAGTGAAGGTTAATTAAATTTCATTGAACAATCCCCTTTATAAGTTCTATTTTTACAACATGGCCATTCAAAAAAACATACAAATAAAAAACCGAAAAGCTAGATTTGAGTATGAAATCTTAGATAAATATACAGCCGGTATTGTACTTGTAGGCACAGAGATAAAAGCAATAAGAGAAGGTCAAGCCTCTATTGCAGAGAGTTTTTGTGAATTTAATGAGCGGGGAGAATTATTTGTTATTAATATGACTGTGCAAGAATATAGCCATGCAACTCATTTTAATCACAACCCAAAGAGTGAGCGTAAACTGCTATTAAATAAAACAGAATTAAAAAAGCTTTTTAAAAATGTAAAAACATCTGGCCTCACTATAATACCTCTAGTGTTATTTACCAGTGACAAAGGACTTGCCAAGATTACAATTGCCCTTTGCCGCGGAAAACGTGAGTTTGACAAAAGAGATGACATTAAAGACCGTGACAATAAAAGAGACCTAAGCAGGCTTAAAAAAAGTTTCAACAACTAGGGCTTTAGCGGCACCTTAAGTAAGGTGAATTTCAACAAAAAGAGTAACAGTACTAAGAGTATTTCGTCTGTACAATATAAGCCTATGAAACAGTTAGTAACCCTACTTTTATTACACATTATTACTTTTGGACAAGCTCAAATTGTTGGGAAAATAACAGACACCAATTCTCAAAAAATACCCTATGTAAATATCTATCTAGAAAACTCTTACACAGGAACCACATCAAATAATGATGGTAATTATAAGCTTGCTCTAACTTATACAGGTAATCATACTATTGTCTACCAATTTTTAGGCTATAAAACAGTTACTAAAAAAATAACCATTGAAAGCTTCCCGTATATCCTTAACATTACTTTAGAGCCAGAGACCACCACTCTGCAAGAGGTTGTGATAAATAACAATGAAGATCCCGCAGACAGAATAATAAGGGCCACCATAGCTCAGCGAAAAGAAAATTTAGCTAGTATAAGCAAATACACTGCAGATTTTTATTCTAGAGGAGTATGGAAGATAAAAAATGCGCCTGAGAAAATACTAGGCCAAAGCATAAGAGGAATTGAAGGATCTTTAGATTCTACAAGAAGTGGTATTATATATCTTTCTGAAACTATTTCAAAGATATCATTTCAGCAACCTGCTAATTTTAACGAGCGTATTATAGCAAGTAAAGTAAGTGGTAATGACAACGGCTTTAGCTTTAACAATGCGCAAGATGCAACATTTTCTTTTTATGAAAATACTATTGAATTAAACACGGCAATAGTATCTCCTATTGCCAGTAATGCGTTTAATTATTATACGTATAAACTTGATGGTATATTCTATGAAGCAGACAAGCTCATAAATAAAATTAAAGTAATTCCGAAAAGACCCAATGACAGGGTTTTTAAGGGAGTTATTTACATTGTAGAAGACCATTGGCAATTATATGGTATAGATCTAGCTACAACTGGAGCTGCTTTGCAAACTCCTTTTATTAAAGAGTTGGTCTTTAAACAAAATTTTAAATATGATACCAATCAAAATTTTTGGGTGAAATTATCTCAAACCCTTGATTTTGGCTTTGGTTTTATGGGGCTAAATGGCGATGGCCGCTATACATGTGGGTACAGTAATTATGATTTTGAACCTGATTTCAATAAACGTTCTTTTAGCAACGAGGTGCTATCTTTTGAACCAAAAGCAAATAAAAAAGACAGTCTTTTTTGGAGCACAATACGCCCAGTTCCACTCACAAATGAAGAACTTAATGATTACATAAAAAAGGACAGTCTTCAAGAATTAAAAAAATCAAAACCATACCTTGACTCGCTAGATCGCGTAACAAATAAGTTTAATATTACAGATCCCTTATTAGGGTATACCTATAGAAATACCTCTAATAAATGGAGACTAAACTATAAAGGGCCTGGCGCAGGGGTTTCTTTTAACACCATACAGGGGTATACTAGTAAAATAGACGTGTCTTTTTTTAAATGGTATACAGAAAACAGAACAAAGTGGTTATCTATGAACCTAAATGCTACCTATGGCCTAGCCGAGGATAGACTTCGATTTACAGCAGGTGTTACCAAAAAATTTAATAGCAAAAATAATTTAAGAATTACACTCTCTGGAGGAACTAAGCTAGCCCAGTTTAATGACAGCGAGCCTATTTCACCCCTAATAAATAGTATCTCTACTCTGTTTTTTGAGAGCAATTATCTTAAAGGATATAACCTTGATTTTGCGCAAATAAAATACCGTCAAGAGCTTTTTAATGGCCTAGAGGTATTTGCAAAAATTGGCTATGAAAAAAGAAGTACCCTTTTTAACAACTCTGCCCAGTACTATATTAATAATAAAGGGCAGCAGTACAGTTCAAACAACCCACTAGCCCCGGAAGATTTTACCACATTATCTGTGGAGCAACACCAAGTATTTAAATCACAAATTACAGCGCGTGTTGTTTTTGGACAAAAGTATGTCTCAATTCCAGACAGGAAAATTAATATTGGTAATAGGCGGTATCCAAGAATTGATGTTACCCTGGAAAATGGACTTGGAGCCTCTAAAAGAGGCTACAACTACACACAACTAAGAACAGAAATTTATCAAAACTTTAGTGTTGCAAACAAAGGTGATTTTTATTACAGGGTAAAGGCTGGAACATTTTTCAGTGCAGATGACATCTCATTTATAGACTACCAACATTTTAATGGTAACCAAACACAAGTAGGTACAAGTGCAAACTATACCAATGTTTTTAACACCCTACCCTACTATGATTTTAGCACCAATAAAAGCTATATGGAAGGACACCTAGAACATGATTTTAAAGGTTGGATTTTAGGTAAAATTCCGGGAGTCAATACATTAAACTTCAATCTAGTACTTGGGGCACACCTACTTACAACACAAGAGAGAAAACCCTATTCAGAATTCTCTATAGGAATAGACAATCTTGGCTTTGGCAGCTATCGGCTGTTACGTTTAGATTATGTACTATCCAACTTTAATGGCATACAAAATGGAAATTTAGTCTTTGGATTGAAGTTTTTAGATTTTTTAAGCCTGTAAAAAATAAGACCAAATAGCCTTTAATTTTTATTTTCAAGCAAGGGCACAAATCTAAACTCCCCAAATGTTTCTTTGTTAAAGGCTGTTTGTGAAGTTCTAGTAAATACTGTCATTATCTGAGATACATCACCAACGGGTATCACCAACTTCCCTCCTATTTTTAATTGAGCTAATAATGGTTTTGGCACAAAAGGAGCACCTGCAGTTACAACAATACCATCAAAAGGGGCTTCTGTCTCAAGACCAATATACCCGTCCCCAAATATGAGTTTCTTGGGAGTGTATTTTTGCTTTTTAAAAAAATTTTCTGCTTTTTTAAAGAGTTTGTTTTGACGCTCTATGCTGTACACTACAGCGCCAATTTCAAGTAATACGGCCGTTTGGTAACCGCTTCCAGTTCCTATCTCTAAAATTTTAGATCCTTTTACTACCTCAAGCAGTTCTGTTTGTCTTGCAACGGTATAGGGCTGTGATATGGTTTGATCTGCAGCAATCGGGAATGCTTTATCTACATAGGCATGATCTATAAAACTACTATCCATAAACAAATGCCTAGGGATGGTATTTATAGCCTGCAAAACAGCTGGGTTAGTAATCCCTTTTTTCTCGAGGGTTTCCACCAGTTTTTTTCGCATGCCTTTATGAGTAAATGTATCTTTCAAAAGAGAGGTTTTAACACCTGCAAAATACTAAAAAGTGGCTGATATTTTTAAAATTTCGGCAGTTATCATCTACAAAAAATACAGTAATTTTTCTAGAAGTATACCTATCTTTGCCCCATGGGAAATCATCCAGATTCTATAAGACTCAATAAAGCCATTAGTGATAGTGGGTACTGCTCTAGACGTAAAGCAGATGTTTTTATAGAACAGGGGCGTGTTACACTTAATGGCAGCGCTGTTAGTCTTGGAGACAGAGCCATGCCTGGTGATCTAATACATGTTGATGGCAATTTAATTACAAAAAACACAAACTTAGTATACATTGCCTTAAACAAACCCGTTGATATCACATGCACTACAGATCAAAGGGTGGAAGGAAACGTGGTAGATTTTATTGGACATAAAGAGCGTATTTTTCATGTAGGACGTCTAGACAAACCTAGTGAAGGTTTACTTCTAATGACCAACGATGGAGATATTGTAAATAAAATATTAAGAGCAGGAAATAAGCACGAAAAAGAATACATTGTTACCACAGATAGACCCGTTACCGATGATTTTATTAGAAGAATGAGTAGCGGTATACCCATAGCAGAACTAGAAACTACCACCAAAAATTGTCATGTAGAACGCCTTAGCAGGTTTGCCTTTAAAATCATACTTATTCAAGGGCTCAATCGCCAAATACGAAGAATGTGTGAGTATCTTGAGTACGAAGTACTTACTTTAAAGCGTATTAGAATCATGAATATCAATCTAGGAAGTCTTGAGCTTGGTACATGGCGTGATTTAACACCAGAAGAGCTGTCTCTTATACACATCTCCGAGCCCACGAGACAGGCAGAAATCTCGT
>CAJXUG010000083.1:0-8335 GCA_913060785.1 uncultured Flavobacteriaceae bacterium
ATCCTCTTCGTCGGCAGCGTCAGATGTGTATAAGAGACAGCATATAAGGTGCATTTATGAAGGTACTTACCTCCCAAAAAATTAGCTGCCGCTGTAATGGCTTGCATTTCTGCATGTGCTGTAACATCGTTAAGGGTTTGGGTTAGATTATGTGCCCTTGCTATGATTTGATTATCTGCAACAATAACAGCGCCAATAGGAATTTCTGATTTATCATAGGCCGCTTGCGCTTCTTGCAAAGCGCGTTTCATAAAATAAATATCGTCGTGAGGAGTTATCAAAATAGGTTTTATTAGCCCTAAAAATAATGGTTATTGAGTTAATACACTAAAAAAATAATGCTACACATCATTTTACATGCACCACAAAAACAAACCGCGCACGATGTATTAATTCTAGTATCTTTGTGTTGTGTCACAAAACCTATTAGATACCATATCATTTCCCAAAGATCTTAGATTACTTTCTAAAGATCAATTACCGCAATTGGCCCAGGAGCTAAGAGATTTTATTATTGGTGTTGTAGCTGTAAAAGAAGGACACCTAGGAGCCTCACTAGGAGTTGTGGAGCTAACTATTGCATTGCACTACTGTTTTAATACACCAGATGATAAATTGGTATGGGATGTAGGCCATCAAGCCTATGGCCATAAAATACTCACTGGAAGAAAAGAAGTTTTTCATACCAACAGAACCTTAAATGGCATTAGCGGATTTCCAAAAATAGAAGAAAGCGTGTATGACTGTTTTGGAACAGGACATAGTAGCACCGCTATCTCTGCTAGTTTAGGGATGGCTATTGCTGCCCGTTTAAAAAACAATAAAACCAGACAGCACATAGCTGTGGTGGGAGATGCATCTATAGCCAGCGGAATGGCTTTTGAAGCCCTCAACCATGCCGGAGTTACAGATACAAACATCCTGGTTATCTTAAATGATAACGCTATTGGTATAGACCCTAGCGTGGGTGCTTTAAAACAATATTTCACTAAAGTAACTCTAGACGGAGCCCCAGATACAGATAATATATTTGAAGCATTAAATTTTGATTACACAGGGGCTATAGATGGCCATAATATTGGTGAATTAATAACTGTTTTTGAAAAGCTGCTACAAAAAAAGGGACCTAAAATACTGCATGTTATTACAAAAAAAGGAAAAGGGCTTAAACAAGCAGAAGAAGACCAAGTAACCTACCATGCCCCTGGAAAGTTTAACCCAGCAACTGGAGATCGATTAAAAAGTAGTACAGTAGGAGTGGCTCCAAAATTTCAAGATGTTTTTGGACACACACTTGTGGAGCTAGCCAAAGAAAATAATAATATTATAGGTATTACTCCTGCCATGCCAACGGGAAGCTCTCTTAAATATATGATGGAAGCCTTTCCTGAGCGCGCTTTTGATGTTGGCATTGCAGAACAGCATGCCGTAACCTTATCTGCAGGGCTCGCCAGCCAAGGATTACATGTGTTTTGTAATATCTATTCTACTTTTTTACAACGAGCCTATGACCAGGTAATACATGATGTATGCCTACAAAAACTTCCTGTGATATTTTGCTTAGACCGAGCTGGCATCGTTGGAGAAGATGGCGCAACGCATCATGGTATTTTTGACATGGCATTTTTAAGGTGTATTCCAAATATTATCATTGCTGCACCCAGTAATGCTATTGCACTTCGTAACATTTTATACACCGCACAACTGGGTCTAGAGTTGCCAATAGCCATAAGGTACCCAAGAGGGCGCGCCAGTATATTAGACTGGAAACAACCCTTTAAAAAAACAACCATTGGCCAGGCAGAGGAACTAAAAAAAGGTACTGGTATTGCTCTTTTGTGTATAGGCAGTATGGTGCAAAACGCAAAAGATGCGCTAGGTTTGCTTGACTTAGAGGTGCAAAAAAACCAAGTGGGGATATATGATATGTGTTTTGTAAAACCGCTGGATATAAAACTACTCACTGAAATTTTTGAACACTACACAATCATAATAACCATTGAAAATGGCGTTATAAGTGGCGGGTTTGGGAGCGCTATTTTAGAGTATAAAGCAACAACCAAATACACTAACAAAGTGGAGCAACTTGGTGTTAAGGATGAATTTCCAGAACATGCAAGGGTAAGCCAGTTAGAGGATTTACAAGGTATATCTCCAGAAAAAATAAAACAAAAGTTACTTACCTATTGCACATAAAAAAGAGGCTCTTTTTAAAAAGAGCCTCATTGTTGTGTGTTTGTGTTACCTGCCTTATTCTATAATTAACTTGGTTGTCTTTACAAAGCCTTCTTGAGCTGTAACCTGAACTAGATATACTCCTGTTGTGACTTGGCTTACATCCAAACTCGTAGTGGTGTCAAGTGAGATTTCTTTGGTAATGATCAATCTTCCGTTTATATCAAAAACAGATACATTTGCAGCACCAGATGCACTGGTAACACTAATATTCACTGTTTGTGTTGTAGGATTTGGATATAAAATAATACCGCTATCAAGAAGTGCTCTGTCTGTTGTTGCCAAAAGACAACTTGGAGTTTGTGGAACATCAAAAGCTTCTGTTTGATCACTAAGGCTGTTGGGACTTCCTTGTGATGCAGACAACCCTAATCCTCTACGAGCAAAAGCCTCCCAGATTAAACATTGATTTGCTCCGCCATTTGCTAGTATATCTGCCTCTAGTATGGCATCTCTACCCGTTTCGAAACCAGCACTACAAGGCTGTAACTTAAGTCCATCTAAAACCAGTTGCATCGCAATATTATTTCCTCCTGTGCCATTGTATAAATCTGGATCAAAACCATACTCATCTATTAAGTCCCAGGTCATTTCCCATAACATAGTTGCCCATACAAAACCAACACCGTGGGGCACAGAAACATTACCATCTACATCATCGTAGGTGTAATTATTAATAGAAAAATCTGTGGTGTAAGGTGCTTCTCTAATACCACCTCCGTTTGTTGCTTGTCCAGAGGCATAGGTTCCAATACCACGAACATCCTGTGGTTGGTCTCCAGGTTGTAGGGTGAGCATTAGACCAAACCAATCACTCCATCCTTCGCCCATTTGCTCATCGTTTGTCAAACAATTTGTATTAAATCTTCCTCCCGTTAGTCTTTTAGAAATTCCATGACCGTATTCATGGGCTACAATTCCATTATCCAAATCTCCATCTAACTGATATTGGATATCGTTTGATAAAGATCCCTCTATATCTTCGCCAGCGAGCAATGCTGCAATGATGGCATCACCATCTTCCTGAGAAATCATAACAGACGGAATGGTAACCTGGTCTCCAACATCTCCTGGGGCCATTATAATGGGAGCATCTGGTACATTATTGATAATAATCACCGCAATAGCTCCCTGGCTTTGCGCAGACAAAATCTTAAATCCAAATTGACATTCTCCTCTTCTTATTACTGCAATATTACCACTTAAATCAGGGCCATTTAAAAGGGCATCACAAGCATCATAAGGATCTTCAGAGGCACTTTGGTCATCATCAATAGCTAAGGCTAATTGACCAATTAATGGACTGCCTTCAGGGATAGGATCTCCAAAATTAGCAGCCACAGCAGGATAGCCTCCAGCAAGACTTCCGTCTATATTAAGGGTGCTGCCACCTGGAGCAGCATCCCACAAATACATTTGCATTCTAGGATTATTACCGTCTGGCGGAGTGGCAAAATTGGCATTATTAGTACCGCCTCCGTCTTGAGCTTGAGCATCTACAAAATCACCGCCAGTACCACCATTACCGTAGTTATTGGCTTGGAAATTTCCACTTGCTTCATCAAAACCATACTGGTAATACACATCATGCATGATATTGTTCCAGTAAAATAAATTGGTTGTTGCTGCTGGCAACATTTCTGATGGATCTACATTAAAATTGTATGGGAAATCAAAGGTCAATGAACTACCTCCATCTGGAGAAACGCCTCCAGAGTTATTGTTATCTATATCATCTCGGGCAATTACATTGTTTCCTCTTGTGATAGTGTATTCTGGTCCTGAAACGCCATTGGTATCATGCCATCCAAAAGGAGAAGCATCTTGATTTGCAGGGTCAATTACTAACTGATCATCACCGTGATTTGGGCTTTCAAAAGGTACAGGAAACACTCTGTAGCTTACCCCGCCTTGTGCATTGAATGAGACTGTGTTTTCTGGTTTATGTAAAAAGTTGCTAGTGGCATCGCTATTTGGAAGATGGTTGTGAGTTGGCTTACCAAAATCACAACTAGTTACCCAGTCATTACTAGAGAGTAAGGCGCCTGTAACAGCATCTATTCTCACAGAGTAATAATGAGAAGCGTCTAACAAATAGATACTCATATCCCAAGCAAGACGTAGTGTGCTATCTTCCATTGGTTGAAATACCAATGAAACGGGTATGTTGTTTAAAGAGATTCCTCCTGTGTTAAAGATAAAACTAGCATCCTCTTTTGTCTCTAAAATTTCTAATGCAGTTGGAGCACTTACTCCAATGGCTGTGGCTGCTTTTACAATTGCATTTTGAGCAGTTATTACTGGGCTATCTGTGTTTATTTTTTGTAGCGTATTTGCTGTAAAACCTATTTTTGAAGAAACTACAACACCATTTTTAATTCCAAAAACCGAAGTAGAGTTAAATACTTCAATGCCAGATATACGCTGAGATACGTACACATTATCTAGTTTCATACTCTTGGAGAATGTTGATGAGTTCACCTTGAAATCACTAACATCTTCTTGGGTTAAGCCCAATTGAGACCTATTGGTGTTGAAATGGTTTTCAAGGGCACCTTGATGCTCTTGTGCGTTTGAATAACTAAAAGCAAAAAAACAAAGTAGTAATAAAAATTTTTTCATAATATTTTAGTAGTTATTTAAATTAAAGGCCTAAAAGTACACACATAAGGCTTACAAAAAAGAGTAATTAACATTTTTAACACAAAAAGAGGGCTAAATTAAATCTTACCATTAATTTTTTGAAATATTTGCAATGCATTACCATCTGTTAATCTTGAAACCAAACTACAACATGCCATTACATATTGATAGACAGATTGTGGCTGTTTAATAGAGGCGTCAAAGTGGGTCAAAATAAGCGCATCATAGTGGCGCAACTCTCCACTGGTGTGATAGTTTTCTACGGCAGTGGTAAAGGTGTCCAGCAGCTCAGATAGTATTTTATAGCCGGCTATTTCTTTTTCAATAACCTCTTGGCTTTGATACACATTGGTTACCGAAATTTTAATAATGTCATTTATTTGAGCCTTATATTTACTGTTGTCTAGAAGAGATCCTGTGAAGGTTCCTGCCAAAATAGCCTCTTCATTTGCCAAAAATAGTTGTGCAGCCTCTTGTATAAGAACCCCAATTGCCATAGACCTTAGGTAGGTTAACCTATCTTTACTGTCACTTAATTTGTGGTACTTTGCTGTGTCTATGGTATGCTTAACCAGTGCAATAAGATATTCTAGGGCAAACTCTTCTTCTATAAGCCCCAGATTGATACCGTCTTCAAAATCTATAATTGTGTAACAAATATCATCTGCCGCTTCTACCAAATATGCCAGGGGGTGACGGTTGTAACTTAGATCTTCTTTTTCTCCACGTTTGGTAAGACCTATCTCTTGAGCGACCTGCTCAAAGAAAGAAACCTCTGACTGAAATACCCCAAACTTTTTGTCTGCAATGTGCGTAGTTGGTTTTTTAGGTAACGATTCTTTAGGGTACTTCATAAAGGCGCCCAGTGTGGCATAAGTAAGACGCAAACCGCCGTCTAATCCGTTTTTGGACTGGGTTACTATTTTAAAACCATTGGCATTGCCCTCAAAATCTATAAGATCCTGGTACTCTTTATCGCTAAGCAAGGCTTTAAAGCGCTTTCCTCTTGCGTTGGAGAAATAATCTCCAATGGCCTTCTCACCGCTATGACCAAAAGGAGGGTTTCCTATATCATGGGCCAAAGAGGCAGCCGCCACAATAGCGCCAAAGTCATTAAAATGATAGCCGTGTATAGACTCTAATTGCGGGTGTTTTTCAAGTATTGCTTTACCTACGGTGCGTCCTAAAGACCTACCTACCACAGAAACCTCAAGGCTATGGGTTAATCTAGTGTGCACAAAAGAGGTTTGTGACAGCGGTATTACCTGGGTTTTATCTTGCAGGCTCCTAAAGGCTTGCGAGAAAATAATACGGTCATAGTCTACCTCAAAACCCAGACGAGTTGGGTCTTCTTCTATACGTAGTCTTTTGTTTGTTACCCCTTGTTTTTTAAGGGATAGTAGTTGTTCCCATTGCATCATAACTCACTAAATTTTGTGATAGCAATATACTCATTTTACAAAACCAAAACTCATAACCATAACGTAGAGTTCTTAACATTATAATAACCCATAGGTCATAGAAGCATAATATTTCGGTAACACCAACTTTACGATAGCACCGCATCTTTGTACCGAAATCAAAAACAACTAATGAAACAATTTAACACGCTATTTATAAGTTTACTCACCTGCATGACTTTTGCTCAAACAGGTTCCATAAAAGGAACATTGACAGACAAGCAAATGAACAATGAGCCGCTGCCTTTCGCAAACGTGCTCATAAAAGACTCCAGCAGAGGAACCACTTCAGATTTTGATGGGCTATACACCATAGATGATCTTGCCCCTGGAACCTATGTTGTAGAATTTAGTTTTGTTGGGTATCAAAGCATAGAAAAAACTATTGCCATTAGTGCTAACCAAATTGTTACTCTAGACCTTAGCCTGAGCCCTAGTGCTGCAGCTCTTGATGAAGTAGTTATAAAGACAAGCCTGAGAAGGGATACAGAAACTGTTTTGCTATTAGAACAAAAAAAAGCCACTACAATAAAAGAAAGTGTCGGATCGGTGGAGTTGGCAAAATTAGGAATCTCTAATGCGGCTTCAGCTACCACAAAAATTTCTGGAATTTCAAAATCTGAAGGTAATGGTGAAGTTTTTGTGAGAGGACTTGGAGATCGGTATTTGTATACTACTTTAAATGGCTTGCCAATTCCATCAGATGATATTGAAAAAAAGAATATAGATCTTGGCCTTTTCACTACAAGACTCATAGAGAGTATTGATGTAAGCAAAACAACCTCTGCCAGCTTGTCTGCAGATCAGGCATCTGGAAATGTAAATATTAGCACAAAAGAGCTTATTGGCAATAAATTACTATCTGGCAGCACTTCTAGCTCTGTAAATTCTAATGTTATAAGCAATGGCGTGTTTAGTAATTTTAAAGTATCCCCAAATAACGAACACATCACTGTTGGTTTTTATTCAAGAAACTTAAATACAAGAGAAGCCCTAACCAATGAATCTTGGACCCCTAGAACAATAAGCAATCCTATTAATACCTCATTTTCTGTAAGTGCAGGTACTAAAATTGGTGATAAAGTAAAGGTACTAGCAACCCTAGGTCAATCTTCCAATTTTGAATATCGTGAAGGTGTTTTTAGAGAATTTAGAGGAAACTTTATCGATGACACGATTCCAGATGCCACGCGGTGGAGAAAAACAGTTGCAACTTCAGGACTTGTAACAGGAAAATACCGCGCCAATGACGGCAATACATTTGAAATAACATCCTTATTTATAAACAAAATACAAGACGAGGTGTTTGAAGGTGGGCGTGCAGGAACTGCTACAATTTTTGAAGAAACCAATGAAGCAGAAGCATTTCAGTTTATTAGAGATCAAAACACTAAAAAGACACTTGCCTCTATTACACAGCTTAGCGGAAAAAATACTCTTGGCCAGAAAAACACATTAGACTGGGCCCTGGGGTATAACTACCTAAGTGCCGATGAGCCAAACAGAATTAGAAATGAGGTGAATTTTAATTTTGCTGAAGACCCAACATTGGTACAGCTAGGAAGAAACGGAGGATTTCAACAACGTAAAACAATTCAAAAAATTCAAGATATAGAATACAACGGGCGCATAAACAACGAGCTTGTTATAAAAAATACTGACCATACTAGTTTTAAAGTTGATTTTGGCGGTACTTACAGAAACAAGGAACGTAATTTTGGTTCTCAATTCTTCGGTATTCAAGAAACAGTTCTTAATGCGATTAACCCAACTTCTATTGATGCACTTTCAGAGATCTTTACCCAACAAAACATTGCCAATGGGTTGTTGAAAATAAACACCCTTCCTGCAGATCGTTACAGAGGGAACTTGGAGTCTTTAGGAACCTATGTTGAGGCAACTGGTGTTACTGGAAAATTCACCTTACAGGGTGGACTAAGGTATCAGAACTGTCTCTTATACACATCTCCGAGCCCACGAGACAGGCAGAAATCTCG
>CAJXUG010000084.1:0-8332 GCA_913060785.1 uncultured Flavobacteriaceae bacterium
ATTTCTGCCTGTCTCGTGGGCTCGGAGATGTGTATAAGAGACAGGGTATTATGTGCATGCTTAAAAACAATAAAAAGTTTGCAATTATTGGTAAAGCTGGAAATGCTGAAGATTTATACACAAGCCTGAGAGAAAGCACTCCAGATATCCTCATTATGGAGATTGACATTCCTCAAATTAACGGTATTAATGCCTTACGCAACATAAAAACAGAATTTCCAAAAATGCGTGTGCTTATATTCTCTACACACCCAGAAGAAATTTACGCTTTGCGTGCTATTAAATCTGGTGCTGCAGGATATGTTCCAAAAACAGCAACCACCAAAACCTTTGTAAAAGCAATGAAGCATATTGCAAAAGGAGGTATTTTCTTGAATGAAGAGTTAACATCTACATTCACCAGTAGAAACGTAGGAGAAAGTAACGCGATAAGCCGTTATAAAAAACTATCTTCAAGAGAGATTGAAGTACTTAATCTGCTCAGTAGTGGTAAAAGGAATAAAGATATTGCCAACGCTCTAGATATTAATGAAAAAACGGTAAGTACCTACAAAACCAGATTACTGAAAAAACTAAAAGTAGACAACCTAGCAGATTTAATACATCAGTCTAGAATGTTTCAGTTCGGATAAGCTACACTACCCTTCTTAATTTTTCTGACAAGATACTATGCAGGGTATTGTAATCCTTCACCGTCTCAAGTACACTTCTATCTTTGTAAGATCCATTTTCAACAGGCGAATCAATAAGATCCTTAATTTTCAAACTAATTAAATACCTGCGTAGATTCAGTATGGTTTCACTCACTATTTGGGATACACCACTATCTTTTCCTTTTACGTAAATCTCCATACGCTCCCAATCATGCAAGGCATGTCTTTCATCATCCATTAAAATATCTGACACCAAACTAGCTGTCTCTGTTTCTAGCTCATTGATAAAGGTATCTACTTGAAAGTCTTTTCCTTGATTAAATTGTGTAATTATTTCAGTATAAAGACTCTTAAATGTTTCATTTGTAAACTCAATTTCATCATCTTGAAGGTCTAGGTATATTTTTTCAAATACCTTATTTGAACTAATTTCTGGTTTAAATGAAATTTCTCCCTCTTCATTTGCCTCTAGAATTAAATCTTCAAAATCTTCCTTAGAGCCGCCATAAAGTAAGAGTATTTCTATAATTTTACGTTCTAATTCAAAAAGCTCATCTATCTTTTTTGTAGGCTGGCTTTTGGGCGTAATAACATTAAAAGCTTGCTGAGTGGGTGCCGTTTTCTTAGATTGATCTTTGGCATCTTTTTGCAGTAACTGAGCAAGCGTGCTAAACAAGACTTGCTCGCTAATATCCATGATACGCGCACATTCTTTGATGTATACTTCACGCTTTATAGTATCTGGTATTTTAGAGATACTCACTACCATATCCCTAATGGTATCTGCTTTTTTAATAGGGTCATTATCCGCTTCTTTGGCTAGTAAAGATGCCTTGAAGGAAATAAAATCTTTTGCATTTTCTACTAAATAGCTCTGCAATACATCTAGGGTATTGTTTTTTGCAAAACTGTCTGGATCCTCACCCTCTGGAAAGGTGCAAATCTTAACATTCATCCCTTGCTCTAGAATAAGATCAACTCCTCTTATAGAGGCTCTTAAACCAGCCGCATCTCCATCAAACAAGACAGTGATGTTTTGGGTGAGCCTGTTAATTAATCGTATTTGCTCTGGAGTTAAAGCGGTACCTGAGGAGGAGACCACATTAGTAATACCGCGCTGGGCAAACTGTATTACATCTGTATAGCCTTCAACTAAGTAACAGTTATCTTCTTTAGCAATGCTTTGCTTTGCATTATAAATACCATATAGCACCTTGCTCTTATGATATACATCACTCTCTGGAGAGTTTAAATACTTAGCGGCTTTTTTATCATTGGTTAATATTCTACCCCCAAAACCCAAGGTGCGACCACTCATGCTCAAAATAGGAAACATCACACGTCCTTTAAAGCGGTCAAACTGTTTTTCTTGCTTTACAATTGACAAACCTGTTTGTTCCAAAAACTCTAGCTTGTATCCCTTTTTGATTGCTTGATCTGTAAAGGCAGACCAGCCATCTAGAGAGTATCCTAGTTTAAATTTCTCTATTGTTTGTTGTGTAAAACCACGTTCTTTAAAGTAAGAAAGCCCAATAGCCTTGCCAGGCTCGGTTTTTAATAAGTTGTTATGAAAATACCCTGTAGCATACTCATTGACCAAATAAAGGCTCTCACGGGCGTCCGCTTGTTGCTTTTGCTCATCTGTTTGTTCTATCTCTTCTATTTCTATACCATACTTTTTTGCAAGGTATTTAATAGCCTCTGGATAGGTAAAGTGCTCATGCTCCATTAAAAAAGTAACGGCATTACCGCCTTTCCCGCTGGAAAAATCTTTCCAGATTTGCTTGACTGGAGAGACCATAAAACTTGGGCTTCGCTCGTCTGTGAAGGGGCTTAAGCCTTTAAAATTACTTCCAGATTTTTTGAGCTGAACGAAATCACCAATCACCTCCTCTACACGAGCAGTTTCAAATACAGTATCTATGGTGGAACGACTTATCATAAGTTATGGCAACGGTTTATAAAACTACATAAATGATACGTCAATATATAAAATGTACCTCACATTTACGTATAAAAAAAGCAAGGATTACTTCTTCCTATCTATAACGTAATTTACCATAAGGCTTAACGAATCTTTATATGGCGAGCTTGGGTAGGTGTCAAGAATACCTAATGCTTTTTGCTGGTAGTCTTTCATTTGCTGCTGGGCATAATCAAGACCTCCATTTGTTTTTACAAATGCTATAACTTGCTTGACACGGTGTTTGTCTTTGTTGTGATTTTTCACTGAGTTGATGAGCCAACTTTTGTCTTTAGAGGAGGCGTTATTAATGGCGTAAATTAAAGGAAGCGTCATTTTTTGCTCTTTAATATCAATCCCCGTTGGCTTTCCAATAGCCTGTTCTGAATAGTCAAACAAATCATCTTTTATCTGGAATGCAACACCAATTAACTCCCCAAAGTTTCGCATTGCCTCAACCTTATCTTCACTGGCATGCACAGATTTTGCACCCATAGCACAACATGCCGCAATGAGTGTAGCAGTTTTTTGACGTATAATTTCAAAGTAAATTGCCTCTGTTATATCTAAGTTTCTTGCTTTTTCTATTTGAAGTAGTTCACCCTCGCTCATTTCACGCACTGCTACAGATATGATTTTCAATAAATCAAAATCGTCATTATCTATAGAAAGTAACAACCCTTTTGACAATAAAAAATCACCAACCAATACTGCAATTTTATTTTTCCAAAGTGCATTTACAGAAAAGAATCCTCTTCTTCTGTCACTATCATCAACCACATCATCATGCACAAGTGTTGCTGTATGTATAAGCTCTATAACAGAAGCACCTCGGTAAGTTCTTTCATTTACCGCACCTTGATTGTTCATCTTAGCGATAAGAAAGACAAACATGGGCCGCATTTGCTTTCCCTTTCTATTGACAACGTAATGGGTAATTTTATTGAGCAGGGAAACCTTTGAGATCATGGAATTTGAAAATTTCTTTTCAAAGAGTTCCATCTCTTTTTCAATAGGTAATTTTATTTGAGCGACTGCTTTCATTGACACATCAAAAGTAGTGTAATTCTATAGATGTTAGGATTTCTAAAAAAAGATAGTATTATTTTAGACTTGCTTTATTTCTATATAATTTTTTGTCAATAGACTTCTTCATCTCATTACAATCTAAATCTATACCAATTAAGCTTTTTACTTTTTCTAGTTGACTGTCTGGATCTGCCAAAAGATCTGAATAATCTACAAATACAATTTCAACTCCAGGTTCCTTTTCTTGCCAGATTTTAACAATTTCTAATTGTCTAACATAGGCGTTATATAATTTAACAGGAAGCACATCTGGATCTTTACCAGTCATTACACGCTGAGATTTTATAACCTCATGAAGGTTTCTTTTCATAAACACTACTTTATAGCGGTATTTTGGATCTAGGTTCCCTAATAAGGGGGCTACAATTTTTACTGTCTTGTTTTGTGCTTTACCAAGCCATGAATTGTCTTTATGTATAGACATAACGGGCTCGTATTCATAATAACCTTTTGGGTTAGAGGTATCTGCTTTTCTTTTGTAATCAACGAGCATGTCTAAACCACCTCTATCCAACATTTGCATCATTAACGAAGTTCCAGATCTTGGCAGACCAGAGACTACTACTATTTGGTTCTCTTTGTATTTTCCTTGTTTTTGGTCTTTTAAAGTTACTAAATCAAGTAATTTTTCTTCCACATTCTCTATGGCTCTATCTGCTCGGTGATACTCTTTAGGACGAAGGATTTTAGCCATCGAATAAGCAGTTTTAGCATTCTCTAAATCACCTAATTTTTCTAAAGATTTTCCTAGTATATAATGTGCCGCAGGAAAATACTTTACTAATTCAATACTAACAAATGCATGATCTGCAGCATCTGAATACTCTCCCAACTCATAATAAGCATCTGCCATACCCCTATGGAATTTTGCTTTATCAGGCTCAATTTCTATCGCCTTATCAAAAGAATCTCTAGCTTTAAGGGCGTCAGACAACAATAAATAAAGCTCACCTATTCTAAAATATATTTCCGCATTGGGTTTTATTTTACTAGCTTTTTCCAGCACTTCAAGTGATAATTTGAACTGATTTTTCCCCTTATAAATGTCAGATTCTACAAAATAAATATTGTATCTAATGTCTGTTTTACATTGTTTAAATTCATTTAAATACTTTAAAGCATCTTCATAATTTTTCATTCCAATACAGACCGTCATTAAATCTATGAGATATGGAGTAAAGTCCTCAACACCTTCTGTCTTCATGAGTTCTATTAGGATATCCTTCGCAGTTTGGTAATCTTTCTTTCCTAAATAAACTCTTGCTTTATTATGCTTTAAATCTAATTTAGTTTTAAAAATTGAAATAGCTATATCATCATCAGGCCTTTCTACATAACCTAATTCTACAAGCTGCTCCATGGTCTCATCATCTGAAAAAGCTTCATTGACATCTTCCTTTTCTAATAGACCAAAATCGCCTTGCTTGTCTTCCCAACTATCGATATATTTTGGCTTTGAAATTTTTTCAAAAATATCTAAAATGACTTTCCCATCCATATCCTTTCCTATAGGAAGATTAAAATGATGGAGTATCGTTGGCGCAACATCTATCAACCCAAGACCGAATATTTTTTCATTTTTTTTAATATTTGGACCACAAGCAACAAACATACCAAACTGTCTATGATCTAGTGCAGGGGCCGCAGCCACTTTTGGCATTTTTAAAATACGCCGGTTACCAGACTCAAACCCATGATCAGACATAACAATTACTGTTGTGTCATCATCTATAAGCTCTAGCTTTCTACCAAGCATCATATCCTGAAATCTATATGCACTATTAACAATATCATTATAAACCTCATATTTCTCTTGAGTAACACCTTTTAACTTTGGAGGATGAAACTTCATGAAACCATGACAGAAATGATCAATCATATCATAGTACACTGCCATAAAATCCCATTCCGTTTCACGTAACAAATTGGTGGCCGCATTGTGCAATGAAACATTTTGAGAAAGTATATTTGAAAAAGGAACTAATCCATTATTAATACCAGTTTGGTCAATCCTAGCAGCCTGAGGAATAAAAGGCAAGAAATGTTCTTTAGTAATCTCCCAGGGAAACATTCTCAAATCCTTGAGTTTATCAACATAGCTTTCTGGATGTATTGTTCCTGGTAATATTGGTTTAACTTTTGTTGGGTCTGAACCGACTCTTTGAAACTTATCTGAAACTACAACACCATTAATAGGTTCAGCAGGAAAACTAGGCCACCAACCAACTAAATTGCTTTTGTATCCTTGATTGTGTAAAATATTCCATACTGCCTTAGCTTTTCTAGAATGAGCAGTAACAGGTCTAAGTTTTTGTCCACTAGAATCAAGCTCAATGAAACCCATTACCCCATGTTTGTCTGGTGTTTTACCTGTGGCTACTGTACTCCATAGCATTGGACTAAATGGAGGATTCATAGTGCTCATGTTACCATAAACACCATTTTTTATCATTTTTTGAAGAGAAGGCATTTGTCCTTTTGCTATTAGAGGCCATATAATTTTCCAATCTGCCGCGTCCCAACCAATTAATAATACTTTATTTTTCTTCATTATGCTTTGTTAAATTCTTATCAACCTTAATCTTTCTCCAAGCAGTAAATGCTAGATCTCCATATGCTAAATGACCTAGAGAACTCGAAACAGGCATCTTTGAAAAGTCAACTTTTTTAAGGTGTTTCTTCATGAATTTTTATTTAAAGTTTAATTTTTATATATTTACTTAAACTATTGATGTAAATCAACAAAAGAATATTAATAAAACCTAAAAATTATGAAAGAAATTACAAAAAACAATTTTGGTAAAAAACTTGCCAGATATGGTGCGCTTACATTGGCAATAGCTGGTGTTGCTGACGCAACAGGACAAGTTAACTACACAGATGTTGAGCCTGATTTTGTTGGTGGAATGGGAGATGATTTCGCTATCGATTTTGATGGTGATGGAAATGATGACATTACTATTTTACAATCTAATAATGGTAACTATGAGTTAGTGCAAGCTAACGGCTCTGTAGGGAGTGCTGGAATTGCTCGTTTTGACGCAGGGAACACCTATACATATGCCTCAAACATAATAGAAGGTGACACAATTGACGGTAATTTAACTTTTGCTTCATTTGGTTCAGCTTGCGCAGGACCTGGATACTCTGGTAGCCAATTTTGTGGTACTGGTGAAGGTTTTGTTGGTGTTGAATTTTCAGCTGGTGGAAACACACATTACGGATGGGTTCGTATAGACGTTGCAGATGCTTCAAACTTTATAGTTATGGATTATGCCTTTGAAGCTACTCCTAACAACGCTATTGAAGCAGGTGACAGCACATTAGGTAGTGCTAATCAAGCTTTTTCAGGCTTCACTCACTTTGTTGCAGATGGTCAATTAAATTTAAAAGCAAACACTGCTATGAGTAGCGTTGCAATTTTTGACATTACAGGAAAACAAGTAATTTCTCAAAAGTTAACAAGTACAAATGCACAAGTAAATCTTGCTGGTCTTAACACCGGAGTTTACATAGCAACTGTTACTATTGAAGGTTCTAAAAAGACTTTCAAGTTTGTAAAGTAATCTAAGAAATTAGAATTTATAAAAAAGAGCGCTAGAAATAGCGCTCTTTTTTTATTGTTTATTAGCTAACTGCCCACAAGCAGCATCTATATCCTTACCCCTGCTTCTTCTTACAGTAATTGGGATTCTTGCTTTTTCTAACATCGTAATATAAAGATCAAGCGCTTTGTTATCTGCCTGTTGAAACATACCATCATCAATAGGGTTGTACTCTATTATATTTACTTTGCAAGGCACATAACTGCAAAAGGTAATAAGGGCGGCTACATCTTGCTTTTGATCATTTATACCCTTCCAAACAACATACTCATAGGTTATTTGCTTGGCTGTTTTTTCATACCAATACTCTAAAGACTCCTTAAGATCTGTTAGGGTAAAAGATGTTGCGAAAGGCATGATTTTCTCACGTGTCTCTTGAATCGCAGAATGTAAAGAAACTGCTAAATTAAACTTTACGTTATCGTCAGCCATTTTCTTTATCATCTTTGGAACACCAGATGTGGAAACCACAATACGTTTTGGTGACATCCCGAGTCCTTCCGGGCTTGTTATTTTTTCTATTGCAGCCAGTACGTTTTTATAATTCATCAAAGGCTCACCCATACCCATAAAAACAATATTAGAAAGAGGCCTGTTGTGATACAATCTACTTTCTTTGTCAATGGCAACTACTTGATCATAGATTTCATCTGGGTTTAAATTTCGCATACGCTTTAATCTAGCCGTTGCACAAAATTTACAATCCAAACTACATCCAACTTGAGAAGACACGCAGGCAGTAGTCCTTGTGCCTGTTGGTATTAATACAGATTCTACAACAAGACCGTCATGTAGCTTAACACCATTTTTAATAGTACCATCTTTACTTCTTTGTATACTATCTACCTTAATGTGGTTTATCACAAAATGAGCTTGCAGATGATCTCTGGTCTGTTTTGAAAGATTTGTCATCTGGTCAAAGGTGTGTGCCCCTTTACTCCAAAGCCACTGGTATACTTGATTACCCCTAAAGGGCTTATCCCCAATAGTTTCTGTCTCTTATACACATCTGACGCTGCCGA
>CAJXUG010000085.1:0-8244 GCA_913060785.1 uncultured Flavobacteriaceae bacterium
GATCTACACTATCCTCTTCGTCGGCAGCGTCAGATGTGTATAAGAGACAGTTACCTACTATGATAAGAATATGAGTTTTTATTCTCTAAATACATTGATATGTTTCATATATTTACGAAAAAAAACAATGAAAAATAAATTTCTAGTAATCGCTTTGTGTTTGGTTGGTGTTTCAGCAAATGCACAATTTACATTTTTAAATAGTGATGGCGCTACAGTTGAAAGTGGAACTACAGTTACTTATGGTCAAGACCAAGTTGGTGATCCAGATGGGTTTTACAATTATTTTGTTGCAAATGATGCCTCAGAAGCTATTTTTATGAAAGCGGAGCTTCTAAGCGTAGAGAACACTGATGGTTCGTCATTTGAAATTTGTTTTGGCCTTTGCTATGATGCAATAGAGGTGGGACAAAAATTCCCAAATAATGGTTCTGTTTTTATAGAACAAGGTGGGCAAACGCTTCCAGGAAATCATTTAGGGAACACCTTGGCCGACGATCAGCCTAGGACTTTTACCTTTAGATACTACCAAACAGATCAAGCAGGCACTACAGAACTAGGTGGTGATTTCTTGATTACATACAGCTATGATCCTACCCTTGGTATGGAGGATAATAATGCAATAGGCTTTGATGTTACAGCCACCTTGGTTAGTGATTATATAAACTTTAGATCTCCTGATAACTATACTCTTAGTATTTACGATAAAAGAGGAAGAAACGTTAAGAAGAAGAAAATAACCATAGATACAAACAGAATGCCCATTGGAGATTTACCCTCTGGAATGTACTTTGTAAGAGTAGTGAATGATCAAAATATTTCTAAGACAATCAAAATAATCAAGATGTAATACACACACTACAACATAAAAAAAGGACCAATGATTTTTCATTGGTCCTTTTTTTATTATAGTTTTTTTTTAAAATGCTATGTTAACAGTTGCGCTAACACCATTACTCTCTGGGACAAACCTGCAAACACCACCCACGCAAATAAGACCTCCACGTTGTCTTCCGTAGTTCATGGAAACACGAGAAGTTCCTTTGGTATAACTTCCTCCAAGACTATAATAGTGTGTTTGTGAATCTTCTCCATCATAGCCCAGTGCTCTGTAGTTCCAGTTGTCATAGGCGTATACTGCCCAGTTTGAATTGAAATTATATTCAAGCACAAATGCCATCCAGTTTTTTTGATCTTGTTTTGTCCAAAGGTGTTGCCCTACAGCTCGTATAGATTTTCCAGCATTTAGTTTATAGGTTCCTTCTACAACTCCTACGTTAGATCTAATTTCTCCTTGAGTACCTATAAAACCTCCTAGGGCAATAGATTTGTCAATAAACACATTTTGGTATGTAAATACAGTGCTAAAGGTTTTAGACCATTTTTTCTTTACCTCCATGTTAAAATCTCTAAAATACCTGGCTCCAGAACCTAGAAATTTTGCTTTGTAAAATCTATTATCTATGTTGTACTCTGCATCAAGACCTCCAAAATAAGCAAAGTTTGCAGCTATTTTAGTACCGTACTTTCCTCCCAGAGGTGCTCCTTTTTTGATAGAATAGTACACATCTATTTGCCCACCAAGTTCTCCAGCGCGCTGTTCTGCATTCTCTATTACAAGGGCTGGTTGTGGGTTGTAAACATAAATATTGGTAAGTAAGTAATCTTGTTGCTTGGTAAGTCCTGGAAGGTAGTTTACCACTTGGTCGTTAAATTGATTTCCAGCTGCCTGCCTGTCTGCAAAGAAGTTAAAATTTTCTAATCTTCTAAAAGTACCATTGATTCCTAATCCTTTTTGGCCATACCCTACATTTAATTGAAGTGCTGTACCGTCATACAATTTTGGTGAAACTAATTGGCCCTCAAAAAACAAAGCGTCTTTTGATTTTGACGCTAGTTCTAGGCCTCCGTAAAAATTACCTTTTACCACATCTAGTCTTCCGCCCACAACATTTACATTGCTTGGCAATTCTAGCTGGGCACCAACATCTTGGTATCTGGCTACATAACTAGCCCCCATTTTTATATCAATACTCTCAATGGATAATCCTTGGCTTATATCAATGTTTGCGTCAAGACCTTGAAGGGTTCCTTCAGAGAGTTCGAAGCCTATTCTTTGCTGGCCATATAGCGCTGTAAAATCAAGATAATCTGTGGGGTTGTATTTAACCCGTACACCTCTGATGGCATTGTTAATTCCTAATTGTCTTTCTTCCCAAGCGCGAAATACAAGACCGCTACCAAACTGGTCATAAAAATAACCACCGGTAACATCTACCTTTTCATTTTTGTAATTAAAATAGTAGGTTGCCACACCATTCCCGTTTGAAAAAGCTGTAGAATATCCTAGAAGCGCATCTGGCAAGTATGATTCATACTGAACTCCAGCAGTAAAATTTTTAAAGGCATAGGAGAGTTGAAAATAATTATTTGCTCTATAGGCATCATCTGGTTGCTCAAAATTAAGGCCTTTATCATATAAGAGCCATTGTGAGTTTGACTCAAAGCCACCAAAGAAGTAACCTTCCTCTGGAGATTGAGAAAATGAAAGGGTGGTATATAAAATAGCAATCCCTAGAAGTAAATATTTCATAATTGTTGAAATTTTGTGTGATTTTATTAGACGTACCTAACGCTATTATTTTGAAGTATATTCTTTTACTTTTTCATACAACTCATACTCTGCCCCTGGATTGTATCCAGAATGTCTATACACAATTTTGTTGTTTTTAATAACAATGGTTAGTGGAATAGAAGATGCTCCTAGCGCTCTTTTTAAATCATTGTTGGTGTCTAAAAGGATATCATACTCCCATCCTTTACCATTTATTAGAGATTTCACTCTTTTTACTGTTCTGCTATCATCTACAGAGACTGCTATTAGAGAAACACCAGTTTCTTCAATCCAATCTTGGTATATATCGCTTATGGCATCTAGTTCTTTAATACACGGTACACACCAAGTTGCCCAAAGAGATACAATAGTTACACCATCTTTATTGGCCATTTTTTGAATACTAGTAGCGGCTCCATCAAGTGTTGTAAGAGTAACTGTTGGAAGTTCTTTTTGCGCCACTAGGGCTACAGAGAAAAATAAGATAAAAATAAATGCAAGGTTTTTCATTTTCGTGATTTTAATTTTAAAACAATATTAGTAATATTTTACAAATTTATGAGAGTTATATGATAATTTCATGGTAATCAAAAACTAGGTTGGGTAATTAATCTGTTATATTTGTGTTGTTAAAAAAATGAAAAAAAGATGAAAAAGAAAATTTTAGTACTAACAGGCGTCTTTTTTATTGCAATGCTACTTTTTGTATCCTGCAGTAGAACCGAAGAAAACGTGCCTCTAGGCCAAGACACCGTAGAGATTACTGTCCAGAATTTTGTAAGACCTGCTTCCCTTAGAAACCAAGAGATACCCTTTACAGTGATAACTCAAACGGGTGTTGATGTAACTGCACAGGCTCAGTTTTATGTAGATGACCAGGCAATTGATGGAAATGTATTTTCCTCAAGTGAGGTGGGCGATTTTGAGGCCTATGCAACCTATGATCTCGATGGAGTTTCAGTTACTACAACACCAGAAAATTTTAGTGTGATTATCCCAAAGCGTAAAGTGGTTTTGGAAGACTACACAGGTACCTGGTGTGGCTTTTGCCCAAGTGTAGCTGCTGCTATAGAAGAGGCGTCTTTAGAGAGTGATGATTTGGCGATTGTTGCCATTCATATCACAGCCAATTCTAACCCAGACCCAATGCATTTTGATGATGTAGAAATATTAAGAGATGCATTTGAGATAGATGGATTGCCACAAGCACGTATTGATAGGTCCCAATTTTGGTTTGCACCTTATTTTGTTTCAGATGCACTAGAAAATGCTGGTAGTGATACCACCTCTGCTGTGTCTTTTACATCCTCTCTAGAAGGGGATCAATTAATTACACAAGTAAATGTGGTTTCTGAAACTGGTATAAACCCAACAGACAAACTTGTAGTGTATTTGCTTGAAGACGGCATTTTGTACGATCAAGAAAACTACTATAATGAAGACCAAACAAGCCCTTATTTTGGTCTGGGAAACCCCATACCAAACTTTGAGCACAACCATACCCTACGCATGTCTTTATCTGCACCCCTTGGAGATGATATTGCTGGCGCTGGCGCGCTTGAAGAATATTCTGTTACCTACAACAGTACAATTCCTGCAGATTATGTCAAGGAAAACTTAACATTAATTGCCATGTATGTTTCTGCAGATAATCTTGCCTACAACGCACAGGTTGGACCAATTAACGATGTTGTTGCCTACCAATAAAAGAATCTGTATTACAAGATTATTAAAAAAAACCGAAACTATTGTTTTCGGTTTTTTTTATGGCCTATACTAGTATCTTTACAGCGTGAAAAATGTAGACTACATTATTGTTGGTATGGGTATAGCAGGGCTAGTGTTCTCTAAAACCTTGCGTGATCACGGCAAATCTTTCGTGGTTATTGACAGTCCTAAACAAGGGGCTACAAAGGCCTCTGGAGGCGTTTTAAACCCAACGGTTTTAAAGCGTTTCACACCGGCCTGGAACACGGTTGAGTTTATTTTAAAAGCCGCAACCTTTTATGAGTCTTTGGCTAGGGATATTGGCCAACAAGTGCTATCTGGGGTAGCCATTCACAGAATTTTAGCTAGCGTTGAGGAGCAAAATAACTGGATGGTAGCTAGTGATAAAGAGATTTTGTCTAGGTTTCTATCACCCGAAATTTTAAAAAACAACAATACAGCCATTAGCGCCTCTTTTGGTTTGGGCGCCGTTACACAGGCCAACATTATGAAGCCTTACGCGTTACTAAAGGCCTACCAAGATTTTTTGAAAAACCAGGATCAATTTATTGAAGCCCAGTTTGATTACCAGGAATTGGTAGTTACTAAAACAGCCGTGCAATACAAAGATATAAGGGCAACAAAAATTGTTTTTGCGGAGGGGTCTGGGGTAGTGCATAACCCTTATTTTAGTATCGATGTTTCCCCAAATGGGAAAAAGGTTTTTGTTGGAAATAAAGGAGAGTATATTATTATTAAGGCTCCCGAGTTACAAAGTGAGGCTATTTTAAAGGGTCCTGTTATGATTATCCCTCTGGGTGATGATTTGTATAAGGTAGGTGCTAGTTATGGGCGGGATGATTATTCTACCCACACCACTCAAAGGGCTTGTGAGGAAATTTCAGAAAAACTCAGCAAAATGATTTCTTGTGATTTTAGAGTTGTAGATCAAGTAACAGGAATACGCCCAACGGTAAAAGACAGAAAACCACTTGTTGGTTGCTTGCAAAGCACAAAGAGCGTTTCTTTTTTAAATGGTTTGGGTACGCGCGGGCTTACAATGGCTCCCCAACTAGCGGCACATTTGTATCGTTATTTAGAGCATGATGTCCCTATCCCAGAAATAATTGATATCAAGAGGTTTGCTTTATAAGGCCCAACGTTTTACACTTTGCTTTTATCAAAAGAAAGGAAAAGATTGATCCAAATATTTCTTGACACTCTAGTAATTAGTGGAGACATTACAATAAGAGTTGTTACAATGGCAATAAAAGAGGCTTTTAATCCAAGGCCAATCATGCCATGTGCAACAGTGAAGGCGGCCACTGCAACTGCAATGCCAACGGCGTAACTCACATACATGGCGCCATAGAAAAATGAAGGCTCTATTTTAAATTTGGTCTTACAATGCGAGCAGCGCTCGTGCATTTTTAAGCTTTGAGAAATGCTATACACTTTATTGTTCTTGTACATTTTACCACTGTGACAAACGGGACATTTACCTGTAAAAATACTGTAGATTTTATTCCCTTTCATAGCACCAATTTTGTTTTTTTAACACTACAAAAATAAGCATCTTTGCAAACTGAAATAGCGCATTTCTTTCAAGATGTTATCAAAATAAACTATGCTTAATATACACAATCTATCAGTTTCTTTTCAAGGAACCTATTTGTTTGAAAAAATCACCTTTCAGCTCTCTGGCGGAACCCGCGTGGGTCTAGTGGGTAAAAACGGCGCCGGGAAATCTACCTTACTTAAAATAATATCTGGAGAACAGGAATATGACCAGGGCGCTATAGCCATGGATAAGGACGTGTCTATAGGTTTTTTAAAACAAGACATTGATTTCACCAAAGGTAAAACGGTACTCCAGGAGTCTTACGAGGCTTTTATAGAAATAAAAAAACTGGAAGGGCAACTAGAGGAAATAAATACCCAGCTAACCACCAGAGAAGACTATGAAAGTGCTAGTTATAACCAGCTCATGATAGATCTAAACGATGTACAGCATCAATATGAGATACTGGGGGGTTACAATTACCAAGGGGAGACAGAGCGTATTTTACAGGGTTTAGGATTTCAGCGAGAGGATTTTAACAAAGTCACAGAAACCTTTTCTGGAGGGTGGCGTATGCGTATTGAGCTTGCAAAACTACTGCTTCAGAACAATGATATTTTACTTTTGGATGAACCTACCAATCACCTTGATATAGAATCTATTTTGTGGTTAGAAGAGTTTTTGAAAAATTATGCAGGGGCTGTTGTGGTGGTAAGCCACGATAAAATGTTCTTGGATAATGTAACCAATAGAACCATTGAGATTTCACTGGGTAAAATTTATGATTACAACAAACCATATACCAAGTATTTGGTGCAACGTCAAGAACTAAGAGAGCAGCAATTGGCTTCTCAAAAAAATCAGCAAAAACAAATTGAGCAAACAGAAAAGTTAATTGAGAAGTTTAGAGCCAAGGCCAGTAAAGCAACCATGGCCCAGTCTCTGATTAAAAAACTTGACAAGATTGACAGAATAGAGGTGGATGAGGATGACAACAGTGTGATGTCCTTAACATTTCCGGTAAGTGTGATACCTGGAAAGGTGGTTATAGAAGCAGAAAACATATCAAAAAGCTATGGAGATACCCAGGTGTTAAGTGGTATTGATTTACGTGTAGAGCGAGATACCAAAATAGCTTTTGTAGGACAGAACGGGCAAGGAAAATCTACCCTAGCTAAGATTATTGTAGATGAAATCAAATACTCTGGCGCCATGAATTTAGGGCACAATGTCCAGATTGGCTATTTCGCACAAAACCAAGCAGATTATCTAGACGGCACCAAAACGGTAGAAGATACTATGTTGGACGCCGCAGATGAGCGCACAAGACCTTTGGTTAGAAACATACTAGGTTCTTTTTTGTTTAGAGGAGATGAGGCAGAAAAATACGTTCGGGTTTTAAGTGGGGGAGAGCGTAACCGTTTGGCCTTGGCAAAATTATTGCTGCAGCCTTTTAATGTCTTGGTGATGGATGAGCCTACCAACCACTTAGACATTAAATCTAAAAACGTACTAAAAGATGCTCTGATGAAGTTTGAAGGGACCTTACTACTGGTGAGCCATGATAGAGATTTCTTGCAAGGCCTCACAGACAAGGTATATGAGTTTAAGGACCATAAAATTAAAGAGTATCTGGGAGATATAGAGTATTTTTTGGAGCAGCGTAATCTTCAAAACTTGCGAGAGGCAGAAAAACGCACGGTTGTTGCAAATACACAAACTAGCAAAGCTAGCTCTGGTAAGCAATCTTACAAGGATCAAAAAAAGCAAAAGTCATTAACCAACAGGCTAAGTAAAATTGAGGCAAACATTAATAAACTAGAGCGAGAAATTAAAGAGATAGACCTTGAACTGGCTTTAAATTATGAGGCTACCATAGCACAGCCAAATTTCTTTGACTCTTATCAGGGCAAGAAAAAGGAGTTGGAAGAAGCAATGAAACAGTGGGAGCTTGTCTCTGAGCAATTGGAAGGCTTACAGTAGTTTGTTTGTGTAAAAATATTTTTAAAATCTGAAATTTTAATATGTACGAACATCATTTTCAATGCCCATACTGCTGGGAAGAAATTTCTATGTTACTAGACCCCTCTGTTAGTTCTAGTTACGTTGAAGATTGTGAGGTTTGTTGTAATCCAATCCAGGTTACTACTACCTTCCAGGCCATGGAACTAGAGGGGTTTGATGCAGCGCCCATCGAGCAATAATTTAATTAATATTTTGTTTTTTTATATTATAAGTACTTGCTAAGTTTAAAAAGCATTGTATATTTGCAGTCCAAAATAAGTTTGTCGGTATTATGAGCCGAGAGTTAAAAGCCTGTCTCTTATACACATCTCCGAGCCCACGAGACAGGCAGAAATCT
>CAJXUG010000086.1:0-8241 GCA_913060785.1 uncultured Flavobacteriaceae bacterium
GTCTGCAAAGAAACCACTTTTTTCGGGATTTTTCAAAATTAATATTTTATAAGCTTGAATTGCCTTTTTATAGTTTTTTTGCTGCAGATATACTTTAGCCAAAGTCTCTGTCATCAGGGAGTTTGAGGGCTTTGAGTCTTCTTGTGCTGTGTTTTGTTGTTGAGGGCTATTTTTTAATGATTTAATTTTCGGCTTTTCATTGATGAATTTTTCAATCAAATCATTCTTGTGCTCTTTTTCTTTGGTTGCGCGCGAGGGCTTTTGCTGTTGTGTTTCTTCTCGTACAATAGGAGTGGCAGTAGTTAATTGAAGCCACTGAGAAAAAGAATGCCTGTCTTTTTTTGAAAAGGCAAGCGGAGTGTCAATTCCTAGCTGGCTTGAGGCAGCTTGCTTCTCATTAGCACTTTTTGAAATATCTTCTTTGTTTGAAAATTCCTGGGATACAGCAATCATCTGTTCTATATCCGCTATTTTCTTTTCAAATAAGTTTGGATCTAAAACCGCTTCTGCATCTTCTAGAGCCTGTTTCTGTTCTTGCTTTTGTTCTGTATCAATAGTTTGAGAAAGGTCCTCGCCAATTTCAATATCATACTGCCCAATGGATTGGTCGTTGCTTAAAATTTGCAATGAAATTTGATCCTGCTCAAAGGTCTCTGAGGTAATGAATTCAAACAATATATCTCTATTGGTGGTATGCGCCGCCGTAAGTTTAAGAGCATCGTTGTATCTAAAACTCTCTTGGTTTTTTAAACCCTTTAGCCACAATGCTCTCGCGCTTTGGAAGTAGGGGTAGGTGTCAATAACTTCAACCAAATCGGGGAGTGCCTGCTTTGTTATTTGCTGGGGGTCTGCTAGTAATAAGGTATAGTTTTGTGTGTTCAAAATATTACCAGTTTGCGAGTGATTTATTAAATATATCTTGAGTGATACGCTCAAATATTTCATTTAAAGCATCATCTAGTTCAGAACCTGTCAACAAGCTTTGCCCGGTGTAATCTTTGTAAAATGAAAAGCGTTGTTCAAAACCTTTTTCTTCACTATTTTTATTAAAAAAACGCACATTAATACTTATGGTTAACCTGTTTTGTGCAGCAGTGTTTTGTGAGGTTGCTGTAATGGGCGCGATGTAATATTCTGTAATTTCGCCTTCATAGGTAAGATCTCCACCACTGTTTACTAAATCTAGGCTAGTTTGATTTAGTAGAAGATCTTGAAGCTGCTGGGTGAACTCTCTTGCCATACCTGGCTCTACAATAGCAGCGTTGTTTTGAAAGTAATTTACTTGAAATGATTTGGTCTTGCTGTAATCAATATCTGCTCCTGTAAAAGAATAGATACCACATCCTGTTATAGCGGTGCTAAGGATTAAAAAAATAAAAAATGAGATTCCTTTTTTTAACATACAATGGTTGTTACTACAAAAGCAAGATTTGTGTCTTAGGTATTCAAAGATACTATTTTACATTACAAATCATATTGTTTGATTTTACGATATAATGTACGTTCAGAGATGCCAAGTTCATCTGCAGCATCTTTGCGTTTACCATCATATTTTTCAAGCGATTTTTTTATCAGCTCTAGTTCTTTTTCTTGCAAAGACAAACTTTCTTCTTCTTTGACATCTTCTACAAAATCATAATTTCCTTTTCTAAGCTCAGCGTCACTATTTGGCATATCGAGAACTTCTACTTTGTTAGCCATAGGGTTGCCGTTTGGCTCGTCTTCAACAATGGCTGCAAGCACCGCTTCATTGTTTTGCTCTTGGCTGTATATCTTCTTTATAAGAGATGAGTTTTCTTCTTGTACTTTATTTGCATTTCCAGTTTTCATGAGTTCCATGGTAAGCTTTTTAAGATCGTTTACATCTCGTTGCATATCAAATAAAACCTTGTAAAGTATTTCTCTCTCATTAGAGAAATCTCCTTCTGCTTTTTTAGTGCTAATAACCGCAGGCAAATTGCTAGACATGTTTGGCAAGTACTGGCTTAAAGTAGCCGCGTTAATCTCTCGCTGTTGCTCTAGCACAGATATTTGTTCTGCCACATTTCTTAGCTGTCTTATGTTTCCGCTCCAGCGATATTTTAATAATAAATCTATAGCGCTCTGATCAAGACGTAGGGTAGGCATTTTATATTTTTGAGCAAAATCACTAGCAAATTTCCGAAACAATAAATGAATATCTTCAGACCGCTCACGAAGTGGAGGCAGGTTAATATCTACCGTACTGAGACGGTAAAATAAATCTTCTCTAAAATTTCCTTTTTCAATAGCTTCCACCATTTTTACGTTGGTGGCCGCTACAATACGCACATCTGTTTTTTGGATTTTGGAAGACCCAACCTTTAAAAACTCCCCATTTTCTAATACCCTTAATAGTCTTACCTGGGTAGGCAGAGGCAATTCTCCAACTTCATCTAAAAAAATAGTTCCGCCATCTGCCACCTCAAAATAACCACTACGGGTTGCAGAGGCTCCTGTAAAGGCTCCTTTTTCATGTCCAAAGAGTTCACTATCGATGGTTCCCTCTGGTATGGCCCCGCAGTTCACGGCAATGTATTTTCCGTGTTTTCTGTGAGAGAGCGCATGTATAATTTTAGGCACGCTTTCTTTTCCAACACCACTTTCTCCGGTAACTAGTACTGAAATATCTGTGGGCGAAACTTGAATTGCTTTTTCTATGGCACGATTTAGTTTAGGATCATTTCCTATAATTCCAAATCGTTGCTTTGTTGCTTGTACACTTTCCATAGGTTTAAATTTTTTCTGTCCTTATGCTTTACTCAAACCAACTGCTTGGCCAATTAGTGTAGCACTTGTGCAGTTTGTTATTTTTACATTTACAAGATCTCCAGGTTGGTAGGTCTCTTTAGGAAACACCACAACAATACTTTGCTGGTTTCTACCACTCCATTGGTCTTGATTTTTCTTAGAAGAACGCTCAATGAGTACCTCGGTAGTCTTGCCAACAAACTCTTGAGTTCTGTAAGCTCCGTGGGCACGCTGAGCCTCAACTATTTCTGTCAGTCTTCTTTTTTTAGTGGCCTCTGGGATGTCATCTTCAAACTTTCTAGCGGCCATCGTTCCTGGTCTTTCAGAGTATTTGTACATGTATCCAAAAGCAAACTTAACGTGTTGCATTAAGGCCAATGTGTCTTGATGATCTGCTTCTGTTTCTGAGGGGAAACCAGTAATTAAATCTTGAGAAATACTACAATCTGGTAGTATTTCTTTAAGCTTGTTTACCAGTGTGATATACTGCGCTACAGTATGCTGGCGGTTCATTTCTTTTAAAATACGATCACTACCGCTTTGCACTGGCAAGTGTACATGATTGCAAATATTTTTGTGCTTTGCCATGACTACAAACACATCTTGGGTCATGTCTTGTGGGTTTGAGGTAGAGAAGCGAACTCTCATATGGGGCTGTGCTGTGGCTACTTGATCTAGTAGTTGAGAAAATGAAATTGCCGTGGCCTTTTGCATTTCTGTCGCGTTTTTAAACTCTTTTTTTAGCCCTCCACCATACCAAAGATAGCTGTCTACATTTTGCCCTAATAAGGTAATTTCTTTGTAGCCTTTTACAGACAGCTCATTAATTTCTTCTAAAATGCTTCTAGGGTCACGGCTTCGCTCTCTCCCGCGGGTAAAAGGCACCACACAAAAGGTGCACATATTATCACATCCTCTGGTGATACTCACCAGGGCATTGATACCGTTACTGTTTAATCTTACCGGAGAAATATCTCCATAGGTTTCTTCTTTAGATAGAATTACATTTACAGCATCTTTTCCATCTTCTACTTCTGCCAGAAGGTTAGGTATGTCTTTATAAGCATCAGGGCCAACCACCATGTCTACTATTTTCTCCTGGTCTAGAAATTTTTCTTTCAAGCGCTCTGCCATACAGCCCAAAACACCAACTTTCATTTTTGGATTGTGATCTCTCTTTACGGCGTTGTATTTCTCTAATCGCTTGCGAACAGTTTGTTCTGCTTTATCTCTAATAGAACAGGTGTTTACTAACACCAAATCTGCTTCTTCTAGTATTTGAGTGGTGTTGTATCCTTGTTTACTTAAAATGGAAGCCACCACCTCGCTATCACTAAAATTCATGGCGCAGCCATAACTCTCTATGAACAATTTTTTTGTGTTGTTGTTTTTGGGAGTGACATCAAGGGCATTGCCTTGCATATTTTCATCAATCGTTTTTTCCATATACTAGATACTCTCTTTTTGAAAATTTATTTCAATTAGTATGCAAAGATAAAGAAAACGTATCGTTTGTGACATTATGGCAGATTTCTTTTGCTATATAAAATGTCTAATAATCATCTAAACCAATCATAAAGCAAAAAATATAACCTTATAGTGCAAATTACCTAGAGGTGTTTTAAGGGAGTTTTAGTGCGTGTTTTTTTATTGTTTTGCCCCTTTATAGAAGTATAGAATTCTCTTATTATTTGTTCAAATATTTCAAGGAAACTAAATAAATAATTTTAAAAATGTGAGTTGAAAATTTTCTTTAAAAAAAAATCACATACTTTTGTAGCCCACATATAATTATACAATGGCAAAAAATTTAGTAATTGTAGAGTCACCTGCAAAGGCAAAAACTATAGAGAAATTTTTAGGAAAAGACTTTAAGGTACAATCAAGTTTTGGACACATAGCAGATCTTCCTTCCAAGGAACTGGGTGTTGATGTTGATGGTGATTTTACGCCAAAATATATAGTCTCTAGTGATAAGAAAAAACTAGTTGCAGATTTAAAAAAAGAGGCTAAAAAAGCAGAAATGGTTTGGCTAGCTAGTGATGAAGATCGCGAAGGAGAGGCAATTGCATGGCACCTTGCCGAAGAGTTAGACCTAAAAAAGGAAAACACAAAACGTATTGTGTTTCATGAAATTACCAAAACGGCTATTTTAAAAGCCATTGAAAACCCAAGACAAATAGATTATAATTTAGTGAATGCCCAACAGGCTAGAAGAATTCTAGACAGGCTCGTTGGTTATGAGCTGTCTCCAGTGTTGTGGCGTAAGGTAAAAGGTGGGCTTTCTGCCGGGCGTGTGCAAAGTGTTGCAGTACGTCTTATTGTGGAGCGTGAGCGTGAAATAGAAGCGTTCAATCCTGTTGCAAGTTATAGAATAGATGCAGAGTTTGTTACTGCCCAAGGCTACAGTTTTAAGGCCAAGTTGCCAAAGAATTTTCAGACCCAAGCAGCAGCTCGTGCATTTCTAGAAAAAAATATTGATGCCAGTTACAGTGTTGCAGATTTAATAAAAAAACCTGCAAAAAAATCTCCAGCGGCACCCTTTACAACTTCAACTTTGCAACAAGAAGCAGCCAGAAAATTGTATTTCTCTGTTGGAAAAACAATGACCATTGCACAGCGTTTATACGAGGCAGGTTTAATTACCTACATGAGAACAGATAGTGTAAATCTATCAAATGATGCGCAGCAGGATGCGGCAAAAGAAATCACTAAAAGCTTTGGGGAGGCTTACAGCCATCCTAGAAAATATAAAGGCAAGTCTAAAGGAGCACAAGAGGCTCATGAGGCAATTAGACCTACACAAATGTCTCGCCATAGCATTGAGGGAGACTATGATCAAACACGATTGTATGATTTAATATGGAAACGCACCCTGGCCTCACAGATGAGTGATGCGCAACTAGAGCGTACCAATGTGAAAATTGCGATAACATCATCTCAAGGGGTGAAAGAGCAGTTTACCGCAAACGGAGAGATGATCAAGTTTGATGGGTTTTTGAAAGTATACCTTGAAGGTATAGATAATGACGAACAGGAACAGGAAGGGATGCTTCCAAAATTAGTGAAAGCAGACGTGTTAGGCGCAAATTATATTACTGCCACAGAGCGTTTTACAAGACCGCCATACCGTTTTACTGAAGCTTCTTTGGTAAAACAATTAGAGGAGCTGGGTATTGGAAGACCTTCTACATATGCGCCAACTATTTCTACCATAATTAGTAGAAAATATGTTGAAAAAGGAACCGTAGAAGGTGTAGAAAGAAAATACCTTCAACTCACACTAGAAAACCAAATTTTAAAAGACAACACACTTCTTGAGACCATAGGGAGTGATAAAGGAAAATTAGTACCTACAGACATTGGGATGATCGTAAATGACTTTTTAGTGGAGCACTTCTCTTCTGTATTAGATTTTAATTTTACTGCCAAAGTAGAACAAGATTTTGATGATATTGCAGATGGCAAGGAAGACTGGAAGCATATGCTAAAAGAGTTCTACGGAAAGTTTCATCCAACGGTTGAGGATGTTAAAGAAAATGCAGAAAGAGAAAGTGGAGAACGGATTTTAGGAAAAGACCCAGAAAGTGGTAGAACTGTTTTGGTGCGTCTAGGAAAATTCGGGCCAATGGCTCAAATTGGCGCTCCAGATGATGATGAGAAAAAATTTGCAAGCCTGCGTCCAGACCAACAGTTGCATTTGGTAACCTTTGACCAGGTAATGGATTTATTTAAGCTTCCCAAAGACTTGGGCACCTATGAGGGTGAGCAGGTAGATGTTAATAACGGTCGTTTTGGACCCTACGTAAGGTTTGGAAAAATGTTTGTTTCCTTGCCAAAAGGAATAGACCCTCTTGATGTAGACATGTCTTATGCAATTGAGCTAATTGAAGAAAAGAAAAAAGCAGATGCTCCTGTGTATATATATGAAGACTTGCCAGTACAAAAAGGAACAGGTCGTTTCGGTCCTTTTATTAAATGGAACAATATGTTTATTAATGTCAATAAAAAGTATGACTTTGATGCCCTAAGCGATGCAGATATTATTGAGTTAATAGAAACAAAAAAGCAAAAAGAGATTGACAAGCTTATTCATAATTGGGAAGAAGAGGGGATTCGTCTAGAGAAAGCTAGATGGGGACGCTTTAATCTTCTAAAAGGAAAAACAAAAATTGAGTTGCCAAAAACAACAAAGGCAGAAAAAATGACCTTGAAGGATGCCCAAGCTATTTTAGAGAAAAACGCTCCTAAGAAAAAGAAGAAAAAAGCCGCTGCGAAGAAAAAAGCGCCTGCAAAAAAGAAGGCTGCTGCAAAGAAAAAATAACCAAATACCATAATAGTTACATCTTTTGATAGAATTTCTTACCCCAGTCTCAAAGCCTGTTATCGCTCACCGCGAGGTATTGCCTGCAGGCACTATTGGAAAACAGTTGTTAGTGCACATTATCAAGGGAGAGTTGCCAGATTTAAAAGATGTTAAGTTTGCTATTTTCGGGTGTAAAGAAAACAGGCGTGATGTAAATTACATGGGTCTTGATGTACAATTTGACACTGTTAGAATGGCCCTTTATGGGCTGTATCCTGGAAACTGGAAACACACAATTGCAGATCTTGGAGATATAGAAAAAGGAGCAAGTGTAGAAGATTCTTATTTTGCTGTTAAAGCAGTTACTGCCTCGCTTCTTAAAAAAAACATTATTCCAATTATTTTAGGAGGTAGCCAAGACGCCTTGTATGCTCAATACCGTGCCTATGACGGTGTTTGTTCTATGATAAATATGGTTAACATCGATACCCGTTTTGATTTGGGAGATGCAGAGGCGGCAATTACCAACAAATCGTATGTTGGGAAAATTATTGTAGACAAACCATACAACCTATTTAACTACAGTGTGCTGGGGTATCAATCATTTTTCAATCCTCCACAAGAAATTGCACTAATGGAGGCGCTATATTTTGATGCCCACAGATTAGGAGCAGTTACCGCAGACATTAAAGATGTAGAGCCTATATTCAGAAATGCAGATTTGGTTACCATGGATATTTCTTCAATAAAAAGCGCAGAATTAGGGAGTTATAACAAAGAGAATCCAAATGGCTTTGATGGCAGAGAAATTTGTGCTATTTCTAGGTATGCAGGAATAAGTAGTAAAGTATCTTCTTTTTCGTTATTTGAAATTACAGACTTCACTACTTCTAGATCTGGGGCGATGCTACTGGCTCAAGTGTTGTGGTACTTTATTGAGGGTGTAAATTTTAGGGTTTCTGATGATGATTTTATGGACCTAAAGCACTATACAACCTACAAGGTGCCCATTGATGATGAGGTTTTAATATTTAAAAAAAGTAACAAGACTGGAAGATGGTGGATAGAATTACCTTTTATTTCAAATATTGATAATAAATTGAAATCATCAACGTTATTACCATGCACCTATGGCTGTCTCTTATACACATCTCCGAGCCCACGAG
>CAJXUG010000087.1:0-8169 GCA_913060785.1 uncultured Flavobacteriaceae bacterium
CGAGATTTCTGCCTGTCTCGTGGGCTCGGAGATGTGTATAAGAGACAGATAAAATTTCCGACCATTCGGGAATAATAAAAAAACAATACGATGGTAAAAATAACCGCCGCACAAGTAAACGAATTAAGAAAGAAAACCGGAGCTGGAATGATGGACTGTAAAAAAGCCCTTGTTGAAGCAGAAGGAAACATTGATGATGCTATTGGTATCCTAAGAAAAAAAGGACAGAAAATTGCAGAAAAAAGAGCAGACCGTGACTCTAGTGAAGGGGCTGTTGTTTCTCAAATTAATGATGCAAAAACAAGAGGTGTTATTGTGTCTTTAAACTGTGAGACAGATTTTGTTGCAAACAATGATTCATACTCTGCAATGGCCAAAGAAATGGCTGCCATTGCAATTAATTATGACTCAAAAGAGGCATTCTTGGCTGCAGCTTTTAACTCAGAGATGACTGTTGCTGAAAAACTAATTGAGCAAACAGGTGTTATTGGTGAAAAACTAGAAATAGGTGGTTTTGAAATACTAGAAGCACCTTTTGTTGGCACCTATATCCACGGAAAGAAAATTGGCGCACTTGTTGGTTTATCTAAAGATAGTGACAGCGCTGCAGAGGTTAGTAAAAGTGTTTCAATGCAAGTTGCTTCTATGGGAGCCACTACATTATCATACAAAGATTTTACCCCTGAGTTTGTTGCAAATGAAACACAAGCAAGAATTGCTGTTATTGAAAAAGATAATATTGAGCTAGGACGTTTAGGGAAAACCCTTAAAAACATTCCTCAATACATCTCAATGTCTCAATTAACAACAGAGGCTTTAAGTGCTGCTGAAGAGGCTGCAAAAGCAGAATTAAAAGCAGAAGGAAAGCCAGAACAAATCTGGGATAGAATTCTTCCTGGAAAAATGGAGCGTTTTATTTCTGATAATACTTCTCTAGACCAAGAGAAATGTTTGTTAGATCAAAACTTCATTATGGATGAAAAGAAAAATGTTGCACAGTACGTAGCCAGTAAAGGTGATGCTACTGTAGTAGGGTTTAAGAGAGTTACTTTGGCGTAAGTCAAGGACGTATATACTTATAAAATCCGTTTTCAACCCTAGTGGTTGAAAACGGATTTTTCTTTTTTATTTGCTTAGTTAGAAACATCTTTTATAATTTCACTATTTTTGCAACTACTAAAACACCACTATGCACTACAAAAGAATCCTTCTTAAACTCTCAGGAGAAGCCTTAATGGGTAACCTTCAGTACGGTATTGACCCAGAAAGACTAAAAGAATATGCTCAGGATATAAAAGCAATTATAGCCACAGGGGTTCAAGTTGCTATTGTAATTGGAGGAGGAAATATTTTTAGAGGTGTTGCAGGAGCCAGTAAAGGTATGGACCGCGTACAGGGAGACCATATGGGCATGCTTGCTACTGTAATTAATGGTTTAGCATTGCAAGGTGCCCTTGAAGACCAAGGTATTCCTACAAGACTGCAAAGTGCTATTAAAATAAACGAAGTAGCAGAGCCTTTTATCAAAAGAAGAGCTGTGCGTCATCTTGAAAAAGGACGCGTGGTTATATTTGGAGGTGGTACGGGTAACCCATATTTCACCACAGATAGCGCCGCTGTTTTAAGAGCTATAGAAATTAACGCAGATGTTATATTAAAAGGAACCCGAGTAGATGGTATTTACTCTAGTGATCCAGAAAAAAATGCAGACGCTGTTAAATTTGAGTTTATTTCTTTTGAAGATGTATTAAAAAAAGGACTCAAAGTGATGGATACTACGGCGTTTACCTTAAGTCAAGAAAACGAACTACCTATCATCGTTTTTGACATGAATACTCGTGGAAACTTAATGAAAGTGATCTCTGGAGAGAATATTGGAACCAAAGTAAATCTTTAAAGCTAGCATTATAGAAAACATTAATAAAGACCCATTTTAGGGACATACAGATGGAAGAAGAAATAGAATTTATCATAGACAGTGCAAAAGAAGCCATGGATAATGCCGTGAGCCATTTAAATAAAAAATTTGTAAATATTCGTGCTGGAAAGGCCTCACCCGCTATGGTGGGAAGTGTTATGGTAAACTACTATGGTAGCCAAACTCCATTATCACAAGTTGCCAATGTTGCAACACCAGATGGTATGACCATTACAATTGCTCCTTGGGAAAAAGGATTAATTCCAGAAATAGAAAAAGGAATTCATCTTGCAAATATTGGCTTTAACCCAATGAACAATGGAGATAGTGTTATTATAAACGTTCCGCCCCTTACAGAAGAACGCAGAAGAGAATTGGCAAAACAAGCCAAAGCAGAAGCAGAAGACAGTAAAGTTGGAGTACGTAACGACCGTAAAAATGCAATGAATAGCATTAAAGAAATAGATGGTGCAAGCGATGATTTAAAGAAGAGCTTGGAAGAAGATATCCAGAAAATGACAGATGCAAGTATTACCAAAATTGACAATCTTCTTGTAGTAAAAGAAAAAGAAATTATGACTGTCTAACACATATACTCCTATCAAAACTAAAAAGCCACCTTTCAGTTATTAGTATTTCACTAATCTCAAGGGGCTTTTTTTGTGCATGGCATCTAAATCGTTTTTTAGTACCTTAGACATTATTTATTGGTGTTTAAAACACTGTATATGCGCTCCTTAAAAAAATGAAAAAAATAAGCTTATTATTGGTCATTATTTTTGTGAATTTCAATGCCGTTTCACAAACCAAAAAACAAGACACCCTCCACCACCAAAAAGACATTGACTTTAACTATAAAGCTTTAATTATACCAGCTTCATTAATAGGATATGGAGCCTTAAGCCTCTATAGTGATAGGTTAATCACTCTTGATGCTTCAATTAGAAAAAGCATTAATTCAGACATCTATAAAACATTTCCACTTGATGAAGGTACCCAGTCACTTGCGTTTTTATCTGTGTATGGGTTAAATTTATTTGGCATTAAAGGGAAAAACAATTTTAAAGACCGTAGCATTGTTTTGGCAACTGCCTATCTTATAATGGGCTCCTGTGTTACTGTATTAAAAAGCACAACCCATCGTCAAAGACCAAACACAACTGGCTTCACATCATTTCCCTCTGGGCATACAGCAACAGCATTTATGGGGGCTGAGTTTTTATATCAAGAATATAAAGATGTTTCACCATGGTATGGTGTTTCTGGATATGTTATCGCTGCTGGAACTGGATATTTAAGAATGTATAATAATAAACATTGGTTTTCAGATGTAGTTGCCGCTGCTGGAATTGGTATTTTGAGCACCAAAATTGCCTACTGGGTGCAGCCCTTTTTTAAAGAACTGTTTTCTAAAAAAGAAACAGCAACTAAAACGGCAGTAATCCCTTATTACAACAAAAATGAAGTAGGACTTGCAATGTCAATGTCATTTTAATGGAAACCAACCATATTTTATAAAAATCGAGGTGCCATAATTTTAATTGCCCTAAATAGATTTCTTACCTTTACAAAACAACTAAACATCTATCATTGAATAAACTTTTTAGCATCGGATTTTGGAGTACCACAGCGCGTTTTATACTGCGCAACCGGGTACTTATTTTGGTTGCTATTGCGTGTATTACCATCTTTCTTGGAATGCAATGGAAACATATGCGTTTCACTTACACGGAAGCAAATATGCTGCCCGATGATCACCAGGTAAACACAGCTTATAATACGTTTTTAGACACCTTTGGAGAGGAAGGAAATCTTATCATATATGGCGTAAAAGACAGCTTATTATTCACTCCATCAAATTTTAAAGCCTGGAACACCTTATCTAAAGAACTCGGGCAAGCTCCAGAGGTTGATCTTACTTTATCTATAGGAGACCTTCAAAAATTAAAAAAACGTAAAGACACTATCGGGTTTGAAATGGTTCCCCTTGTGAAGGATTCTATTTTAAATGAGAAACAACTTACCAAATTGCAATATGAGCTTTTTGAGAAACTCCCTTTTTATAGTGGCCTAATATACTCTCCAGACAAAAAATCTGTAAGAACAGCGGTTTATATCAAAAAAGGCATTGTTAACACACCCGCCAGAAAAATATTTATTGAAAAGGTGCTGATTCCAAAAATAGCAGCCTTTGAAAAACAAACAGGCATGAAAGTTCATACCTCTGGTATGCCCTACATTAGAACCTTAAACTCTCAAAATATTATTGATGAAATAGGTATGTTTATTGGCGCAGCTGTGCTTGTTACGTCTATCATTTTCTTCTTTTTCTTTAGATCTTACAGAGCAACTTTTATATCAATGATTACTGTTATTATTGGTGTTTTATGGGCCTTTGGAATACTTGGTTTACTGAAATATGAAATCACGGTATTAACTGCATTAATCCCACCACTTATAATTGTAATTGGTATTCCTAATTGTATTTTCTTGATTAACAAGTACCAGCAAGAAATAAAACAGCATGGCAATCAAGCAAAATCTTTGCAGCGTGTTATTGCTAAAGTTGGAAATGCAACATTAATGACCAATGTTACAACAGCTTCTGGTTTTGCCACATTTATTTTAACAAATAGCCAACTACTAAAAGAATTTGGAATTGTTGCCTCTATCTGTATTATTGCCATATTCTTGCTTTGCCTGCTTATCATCCCTATTGTGTATAGTTTTATGCCAGTGCCTAAAAATAAGCACCTAAAGCATTTAAACAAACGTTGGATCAACCGTTTTGTAGACTGGATGGAAAACAAAGTGCGTCATAACCGTATTGCTATTTATATAATTTCTATTGGGCTATTGTGCGTTAGCATTATAGGAATTTACAACATAAAAATCTCTGGATCTCTCATTGAAGATATGCCAAAGAAAACCGAGTTTTTTAAATCCATTAGGTTCTTCGAGAAAGAGTATAAAGGTATTATGCCCCTTGAAATTTTAATAGACACCAAAAGAAAAAAAGGGGTAATGAAGCTTGCTACTTTAAAGCGCATGAATGAGCTTCAAGAGTACATAGAAGAATTCCCAGAGTTTTCAAAATCTCTTTCTGTAGTAGATCTAGTGAAATACAGTAAACAAGCCTATTACAATGGCAATCCTGAATATTATCAATTACCAAATAGCCAGGAGAGGAGCTTTATTTTAAGTTATGCCAAAAGCAGTGCGCAAGACACAAATTTGCTAAAAAGCTACGTAGATAGTACAGGACAGTTTGCCCGTATTACTACTTTTATGAAAGACACGGGTACCGAGCGCTTTGACCGAATTGAGGAAGACCTTAAGACCAAAGCACTTAAAATTTTCCCACAAGATAGATACACTGTAAGTTTTACCGGGAAAGCATTACTATTTCAAAAAGGAACCAAGTATTTAGTTAAAAATCTAATTATTAGTCTATCACTTGCTATTTTACTGATTGCTCTTTTTATGGCTTGGATGTTTAGGAGTTTTAGAATGATATTGGTGTCTTTAATACCAAATTTACTACCCTTAATTATCACTGCTGGTTTAATGGGCTTTTTAGGAGTTCCCATAAAACCCTCTACCATTTTAGTGTTTAGTATCGCCTTTGGTATCTCTGTGGATGACACCATTCATTTTTTAGCTAAATATCGCCAAGAACTTATTGCCAATAACTGGAAGATTAAAAAATCTGTATATGCTGCCTTGCGTGAAACAGGTGTAAGTATGTTTTATACCTCTATTGTACTTTTCTTTGGGTTTTCTGTATTCACTATATCAAGTTTTGGAGGTACCGTAGCACTTGGCGCTTTGGTTTCTGTAACCCTTGTATTTGCGATGTTAGCAAATTTATTGTTACTTCCTTCCCTGCTACTTTCTCTTGAAAAAAGTATCGCTAATAAACAAACTCTTAAAAAGCCATCCTTGGGTATTTTGCCAGAAAATATGGAAGAGGAACACCAGGAGTTAAAATAGTCGATACTCATTTCAAATATCTGAATTATAACCTATCTTTATCGCTTGATTTTTTGATTATGAAACACACAGAAATAGTACACGTTTTACAAACAGAGCCTACCATCAATGAACTTACAATACGAGGTTGGGTTCGTTCCTTTAGAAGCAACCGTTTTATTGCGGTAAATGATGGCTCTACTATTAAAAATTTACAATGTGTTATTGATTTTGAAAATTTTGACCAAGACCTACTTAAAGATATAACTACCGGAGCTTGTATAGAAATTACCGGAGTGCTGGTAAAAAGCCAAGGGCAAGGACAAACCCTAGAGGTGCAAGTGTCTGGCATTGTTATTTTAGGCACCGCAGACCCAGAACAGGTAAAACTAACCATTCTTTCTCCAAAGCGTCACAGTCTAGAAAAGTTGCGCGAGCAAGCACATCTAAGGGTACGCACCAATACCTTTGGAGCGGTGATGCGTCTGCGATCAAAGCTATCTTTTGCAGTTCACGAGTATTTTCAGAAAAATGGATTTAATTATATGCATACTCCAATTATCACAGGAAGTGATGCAGAGGGTGCAGGAGAAATGTTTAAGGTAAGTGCACTAGATCCAAAAAACCCGCCTTTGGATGACAAGGGTAATGTAGATTATAAAGAAGACTTTTTTGCAAAAGAAACCAACCTTACGGTAAGTGGCCAATTAGAGGCAGAAACCTTTGCAATGGGATTGGGTAAAGTATATACTTTCGGACCTACCTTTAGAGCAGAAAACAGCAATACCTCTCGCCATTTAGCAGAGTTTTGGATGATTGAACCAGAGGTTGCCTTCAACGATTTGGCAGACAACATGGACTTGGCCGAAGATTTCATAAAGTATGTAATCTCCTATGCGCTAGAAAACTGCCAAGATGATTTAGCCTTTTTAGAGCAAAGACTCATAGAGGAAGATAAAAGCAAACCTGCTGTAGAACGTCAAGAAATGACATTGCGCGAGAAATTACATTTTGTGATAGACAACAATTTTAAGCGTGTAAGTTATACAGAGGCAATTGATATTTTAAAGAATTGCAAACCTAACAAGAAGAAGAAATTTAAGTACCCTATAAACCAGTGGGGTGCAGATTTGCAAAGTGAACATGAGCGATTTTTGGTAGAAAAACACTTTAAGTGTCCGGTGATTTTGTTTGATTATCCCGCGACCATTAAGGCATTTTATATGCGCTTAAATGAAGATGAAAAAACGGTTCGCGCCATGGATGTTTTATTTCCAGGTATTGGAGAAATAGTTGGTGGCTCTCAACGTGAGGAGCGGTATGATGTTCTCAAACAAAAGATGAAGGCCATGGATATTAGCGAAGAAGAATTATATTGGTATCTAGACCTTCGAAAGTTTGGCACTTGTACCCACAGTGGCTTTGGATTAGGTTTTGAGCGCCTTGTGCTCTTTGTAACTGGTATGGGAAACATAAGAGATGTGATTCCTTACCCAAGAACACCTGGTAACGCAGCGTTTTAAAACTTAAAAATAAAACACATACCACATATTAAAACCAGCGCTGTACCGTTTTGTATATAGCTGGTTTTTTTTACCTTTATAGTATACATCATTTTTAAATGCTAAAACAGTTTCTAAATTTTAAGTTATCTCAGAAATTATCTCCACAACAAATACAGTTGATGAAGTTAATTCAATTGCCAACGCAGGCTTTTGAGCAACGTATTTCTCAAGAGATGAATGAAAACCCTGCCCTAGAAGGAGGAAAAGAGGAACCAGAAAAGTTTGATGATGACATTAATGATGAGTACCAAGAAACTATAGATGAAGCTCCTGAAATAAATATAGATGATTATCTAAGTGATGATGAAACCCCTAGTTATAAGTTAAATGCAAATAACTATAGTGCAGATGATCAGCAAACGCATATCCCCTATGCGGCGGGTCAATCTTTTACCCAGCATCTGATGCAGCAATTAAATACCTATAGGCTTGAAGAAAGTGAAAAGGAAATTGCAAAATTCTTGGTTGGAAGCGTAGATGAGAGCGGTTATATACGAAGAGAAATTGCAGATATTGTTGATGATTTGGCCTTTACTCAAAATGTGTACACCCAAGAGGCTGCTGTAGAGAGTGTGCTAGAAAAAGTACAAGAACTAGACCCTGCAGGTGTTGGAGCTAGAGATTTACAGGAATGTCTATTGCTGCAACTAAAAAGAAAACAGCAAAACTCAAAAGTTGTTTTAGCGGCTCGTATTTTAAAAGAAACCTTTGATC
>CAJXUG010000088.1:0-8142 GCA_913060785.1 uncultured Flavobacteriaceae bacterium
GTTTACCTCATTTTGGTTGGGTTGTTTTCTAATTTTATTTTTAATAAAACTCACCAACACATTTGTTCTGGAGGCTGCAAAATCTTTTAGTAGTTTATTGTCTATAATACCAGCGCCCACTCTATAAAATAAATCAAGACTTGTTTTTACTTTATAAAACTGGATCAATTGGTTGATGGTTTTATCATCAAGATTAATTTTAAGTGATTTTAGCTTACGGCGTAGTATTTCTTTACCATCATTGGCGATATTTTTACGCTCTTCTTTGAGAGAAGATTTGATTTTTGATTGTGCTCTACTTGTAGATGCGTAATCTAGCCAGTTGGCTGATGGCTTTGCGTTATTGGAGGTTATTACCTCTACTTGATCTCCACTTTGCAAGGGATGGCTCAGAGGCACTAATTTACCGTTCACTTTCGTGCCTCTTGTGTGCATGCCTACTTCTGTATGTATATGAAATGCGAAATCTAAGGCAGAGGCGCCCTTGGGCAGTGAATATAAATCTCCCTTGGGTGTAAACACAAAAATTTCTTTTGCGTACAAACTAAGTTTAAATTCTTCTACAAAATCTACGGCGCTAATATCTTGATTCTCTAGAGTGTCTTGTAATTTATTAAGCCATAGATCAAGCCCGCCTTCATCACTATCTTCGTTTTTGTATTTGTAGTGAGCAGCAAACCCTTTTTCTGCAATTTCATTCATACGCTCACTACGTATTTGCACTTCTACCCATTTGCCTTTTGGGCCCATTACGGTAATATGTAAGGCTTCATATCCTGTAGATTTTGGAGAAGAGATCCAATCTCTTAACCTCACTGGATTTGGACGAAAGTTGTCTGTAACAATGCTATAAATTTTCCAGGCCAAGAATTTTTCATTGGCAAGATCACTTTTATATATGATACGCACTGCAAACTTGTCATAGACCTCATCAAAGCTCACGTTTTGAGCCACAATCTTTCTGCGTATGCTATAAATTGATTTTGGTCTTCCTTTTATTTCGTAGCTTAAATTTTCAGCAGTTAAAGAATCTTCAATAGTTTTTGAAAATGCTTTGATATAAGCATCTTGTTCTTCTTTACTATCTTTGATTTTACTTAGAATGTCATCATATATTTCACGCTCTGTATATTTTAAGCTCAAATCTTCTAGCTCAGATTTTATTTTATACAAGCCAATACGATGGGCCATCGGAGCATAGATATACAACGTCTCACTTGCAATTTTTTCTTGCTTGTAGCCTGGCATAGCATCCATTGTTTGCATGTTATGCAATCGATCTGCAATTTTTATAATGATAACCCTAATATCTTCATTAAGGGTTAAAAGCATTTTTCTGAAATTCTCTGCCTGCAAAGACACATCACCCTCATAAGGCATTTTAGAAATTTTTGTTAGCCCTTGTACAATACGGGCAACGGTCTCTCCAAATAGTTGTTCAATATCTGTAAAGGTATATTTGGTGTCTTCAATAACATCATGAAGTAGGGCAGCGGCAATAGACGTGGCATCAAGTCCAATCTCACTGGCCACAATTTTAGCCACAGCAATAGGATGAAAAATATAAGCCTCACCACTTTTTCTGCGCTGGTGTTTGTGTGCATCTACAGCAACATCAAAGGCAGAGCGTATGAGTTTTTTATCTTCCTTAGATAAAATACGATAACTTATCTTGAGAAGCTCCTTATACTGTTTTGCTATAGCTTTGTTTTCCTGCTCTATATCAATTTCTGTCATAGATTAAAAATACAAATTCCAATTTTTAAAAAAAATTATAAGAGTTTAATTTTCAAATAAAAAAAAGATGCGTTTAAAAGAGACTAATTTCTACAAAATTAAAAGCCTCGTTGTCTTTTTGCTTCAAAAATTAAAATGCCAGCGGCCACAGAAACATTCATGCTGTCAATGGCTCCTTGCATAGGGATGTGAATGTTTTGAGTGCTTTGAGTGCGCCAAATTTCAGACAAACCTGTTGCTTCTGTACCTACAGCAATGGCAGTGGGTTTTGTGAAGTCTTGGCTATGATAGGGTTTAGATTCCTGTAAAATAGCGCTAAAGAGTTGTATGTTTTGCTGAGCTAGAAAATCAATAATTTCTTGGGTGCTTCCCGTTGCAATGTTGTTGGTAAACAAACATCCAACACTAGATCTAATAATATTTGGATTATAGAGGTCTGTCTTTGGGTTTGAAATGATAAAGCCATCAAGATTTGCTGCATCTGCACTGCGCAGTAAAGCGCCAATATTTCCCGGTTTTTCTGGAGCTTCTGCAATGAGTATTAAAGGGTTTTTATTCTTAAAACGTAACTTGTTTAAAGCAAGTTCTTTTGTTTTTACAATTGCCAAGATCCCTTCAGTGGTTTTGCGATAGGCCAGTTTTTGATATACCTCTAAAGAAATTTCAATAATTTGAGTGTTTTCAGTGGTGCATTTAGTGCTATTTTCTGAGCAAATTGCCTCACAAAAAAGCAGCGTTTGCAGCTCATATCCTCCCCTAATGGCAAGTTGTATTTCACGCTGCCCTTCTACCAAGAAAAGACCTTGTTTACGTCTTTCTCTTGATTTTTCTAGCAATACCAAACACTGTTTAATCAAGCTATTTTGAGTGCTGTCTATTTTTTTATACATAGCTTTTTTAAAACCTTTATAGGGATGTTAAGGGGCTGTTTATTTTTGGTTGAATTTACCCATATAACGTTTCCATAATTCTGTTTGATGGGTTTCTAAGGAAATATCACGGCCATCAATAAAAGCTCTACTTAAATTATTTCCCATCATATCAAGGGCATCTCCTTCGCTGATAAACAAAGTGGCACTCTTTCCAAGCTCAAGAGTTCCGTACTTATCAAGGCCTAAAATTTTTGCTGTATTACCAGAAATAAGCTGCAATGCTGTCTCTTTATCCATGCCTTGACCCACAAGTTGTCCTGCATAAAAGGGTAGATTTCTTGTCTGGAAATTAGACATGCTACTATTTTGTAATCCAACGAGTAAACCTCCCTCTACAAGTAATTTAGGGAGCTTGTAAGGCAAGTCATAATGGTCATCTGCGCTTTTTGGAAGCGCATGTGTTTGCTGAACCAGAACGGGGATATCATGCTGCTTTAAAAAAGGAATTATTTTGTATCCCTGATAGGCTCCAATTAAAACAATTTGATCTATTCCAGCTTGTTTACTAAGTGTAATAGCATCTATAATTTCTTTCTCTCCATCTGCATAGACATATAGTTTTTTAGACCCATCAAATAGTCCTTGCATAGCCTTTAAAGATTCATTTGCTGCTTGGTCTTTTCCAGATCCAAAGGCTTTAGAACTTTTAAGGTAGGTGGTTATTTTTTGTGTTTGTTTGATGTAGTTTTTATTAGGTTGGTACCCTCTAGGCTCTCCAGCCCACCATCTACCTCTTCTAAAGGTACTTGGCCAATGCAGGTGTATGCCATCATCTGTTTTAATAGCGGCATCTTCCCAGTTCCAGGCATCAAACTGTACAATAGATGAGCTTCCAGAGATCGTACCACCTTGGGGTGTAATTTGGCCAATCAGCACACCATTTGGGCGCATAGACTCTACCACTTTACTCTCTGCATTGTAGGCAATGATACTTCTAATGTGAGGTATCATATCACCAATTTCGTCCTGATCATTACTGGCTCTTACCGCATTCACTTCAATAAGTCCTAATGATTTTGCAGGTGCTATAAAGCCAGGGTATACATGTTTGCCTGTTGCGTTTATAATAGTCCCTTTAGCCCTTATACCAGAGGTTCCAACGGCTGTTAAAATTCCATTTTCAAAAATAATGGTTGCGTTTTCAATGGTATTTCCATTACCAATATGAGCTGTGGCTCCAGTAATGGTTATAGCTCCCTTTTGAGGAGGAGCAGGGGTCTGTTGTGCGGCTACAGATAATCCAGTTATAGCCGTTATTACAATTAATAAGTGTCTTAATGTGTTCATAATATATTCGTGCTATGGTTATTAAAATTCTGTATCACAGTGAAAATTCTTGTTTGTTTTTTTGACAGGGGGTTTTGTTTTACCTCCATTTTCCTTTTCATTAAGCATCATAGTCATTAGCTTGTTTCTCTCTGCTGATATAGCTGTTCTTTTTTGCTTATCTAAGTCCAAATCAAAATAGGTTTTTCCTTCTATAATAGTTTTTTCTGCCTTAGAATATACAGACATGGGGTGGCCATTCCACAACACTAAATCTGCATCTTTTCCTATTTTAATACTCCCAACTCTATGGTCTAAGTGCAATAGCTTTGCAGGGTTTATGGTTACTGTTTTCCAGGCCTCTTGCTCGGTCATACCACCGTATTTGAAAGTTTTTGCAGCCTCTTGGTTTAAGCGTCTAGACATTTCACCATCATCACTATTAATAGCTACGGTAACCCCTTGTGAGGCCATAATCGCGGCATTGTAAGGTATGGCATCATTCACTTCATACTTATAGGCCCACCAGTCACTAAAGGTAGAGGCGCCCACACCATGAGCAGCCATTTTATCTGCTACTTTATATCCTTCTAATATGTGTGTGAATGTGTTGATGCGAAAATTAAATTTCTCGGCAACTTTCATGAGCATGTTAATCTCGCTTTGCACATAACTGTGGCAACTTATAAAACGCTCACCGTTTAAAATTTCGGCCAATGTTTGCAGTTCAGCATCAATGCGGTAGGGTTTGCCACTTTTTTTCAATTCATCATAGGCTTTAGCCCTGTTAAAGTAGTTAACATACAACTGCTCTACACCCATACGGGTTTGCGGAAAACGACTGTAACTCTCCCAGTTAGATTGTTTTACATTTTCTCCTAGTGCAAACTTGATAAATTTAGGGCTGTTGTCATAAAGTAGTCCATCTGCATCTTCTCCCCATTTTAGTTTTAAAATGGCAGAACGCCCACCAATGGGGTTTGCAGATCCATGAAGTATCTGTATGGAGGTAACCCCGCCTGCTAGGTTGCGGTAAATGTTTACATCTTCAGGGTCTACAACATCTTCTATGGTAACCTCTGCAGAGGAGTTTTGCCCTCCCTCATTAATAGAGAGCGCTGCAATATGGCTATGCTCATCTATAATTCCCGCTGTAAGGTGTTTGCCTGTAGCATCAATTTCTATAGCGCTTTTAGAAGATAGATTTTTTCCAATTTTAGATATTTTACCATCCTTAACAAGTACATCGGTATTTTTTAAAATTCCTTCTGCCTCACTAGTCCAAACCGTTGCGTTTTTAAACAGTAGCGTTTGCTCTCTGGGCTGAGTTGTGTTTCCTAGACCTACATTTGGATAGGTTATAGGCATAATCTCACGAAGTGCACCTTTAGTTGCAGTGTCTTTATTTTTATCTGAAATGGCTTTGGCCTCGCCCATGTTTCTATTTGCATTAAAGGTAGTTTCTATACCACTAGGCAATACTGCTTTGCCTGTAAAGCTCATCGTGTTTTTTTCAATAATAGCGGTTGTGCGGTACACATCATTAGTCTGTGTATCAGTAAAAGAAAGAGTTATCCAGTTGTCTTTATAGGTTAGTTTTGCAGAAAAATCTGTTTCGCCAAGTGTTACTTTAGCTTTTGGTTTTGCAGCTTCTCCAGAGATTTCTAGCGTATAACTATGCCCTGCTAAGGCTAGGTTGTAAGATCCTCTTATGTCTGTTTGATCCATGGTATTGATAACACTTCTTGTTCCTTGGACCCAGTTTTCGTGGAGTGTAGTACCCTTTTCAAATAAAGGGCCAGAGGTAATCAAAAAATTTGCATATTTTCCATTATCTAGTGATCCTACCTTATCACTAATTTGGAGCATACGAGCAGGTTCAGTGGTCAGTGCCTCTAGGGCCTTTGTTTTATCTAGCCCGTATTTAATAGCAACTAAAAGATCTTTAGTAAAATCTTTTGGTTTTTTAGACTTAAAGGTGGTCAGGGCAAAAGGCACTGCGTTGTCTTGTAATGCTTTTGGATTTGTTGGTGCTTGGTTCCAGGCGCGCATATCTTCTAGAGATAGATAACTAGCCATATAAGGGTTACTTACATCATAGGGGTCTGGAAAATTTAATGGGATAATATAACTAGCATTGGTTGCTTTTGTTTGTTGTATCATCTCATACTCATCACCGCCCCCAACAATGAGGTAGTTAATTCCAAACTGATTTCCAATTTTGGCTGCCCTTAAGTTGTTGCTTTTGTTTCCTGCCTCGAAGATGGATACTTTATTTTTATTTTTAAGTAGAGCTTCTAATGATCTGTCTTTGGTAGGTATGTTTCCTTTTTCATACCAATGTGCATCGTGATATACTTGACGCAGCAGTGCCATGGCTCCCATGAGAGATCCTGGGTATGATTGTCTACTTGTAACACTTTTAGAAAATGAATAGTGCTGTGCTAACGCGTCATCAATAATACGCATTGCCTGGTTGCCTTGATCGTTAAGTGCTACAAGTAGTCCTGTACCACGTGCAATTCCGTCCATGCTGTGGGTGTTTACAAGACCAAAACCTTCCTTACGCATTGCTTTAGCAGTTTTTGAGTCATAGGTAAAATGATCTATGGCGTTTTTCTCTGGCATGATATGGTCATTCCAGTAAAATCCATCACGTGATGCGCCGTATTGGGGAGAACGACCTCCTCCAGAGGTGCGCTCAGGATTTTTAACCCCAAAATTTGTGTACGGATCTATAAATGAAGGGTATATAAACTTTCCTTCCAGATCTACCACAACAGTATTGCTTGGAATAGTTACGTTTTTACCAGAGGCTATTACTTTTCCTTGTTTAATAAGTAGGGTTGCATTATTTATTTTGTTTGTTGGAGAGACAAATAATGTTGCATTAGTAAAAGCAGTGTATTGCGCATTGTTTTCTTTTACGCCATCGTTTTTAGGAAAGTATTCTTGTGAAATACCAATATGCGAAATACAAAGAACAAGCAACAGCAGTATGTTTTTTTTCATAGCATTGAAGATTTATTGTTTTTTTTTCTTAAAGATACCAATATATGGCATCCAAAAGGTTATGTGTAGTTGTTAAAAAAATCATAATTTAAAAATATTTTAAGCAAACCTTATAATGGTCTATTGTCAAAATAGTTTACCATCAGGGCCACCATATAACTGTATGTTTTAATTCCTTTGGGCTGGTTGTTTGCTTTTAAAAATAAATTGTACCAGGCCTTAGATAGTTCTTCCATGGGGTTGTCATAGCTGTCCCAGAAATCACGCATTTCTTTGTAGCTTTTTAAAATTCCAGGATGTATGGTTTCTAATGTTTCCAGGTATAGGTCTCTATCTCTGTAGGATAATTCATTTACACAATACCGAAGTGCGAAAATATACCCTGTGTATTTAATGTAGGTGTCATCATTATGTATTGCTGCAAGAGTGGCTATAAAATTGGCCTCGTTTTCTTTTGCGTACCCCAACTGGTGTGCCTGTTCATGGCATGCCACTACCGGAAATTTATAAGACTTTATAAGTCCATTTACTTGCGCTTCTCCAGAGAATGGATTTAAATAACCACTATATCCCATGTAGGTAAGGCCCAGACTCCAGAGGCTTTTTTTAACACTTGTTGGCTCTAAAGATAGATTGGTAAAGGTTTTTTGAAGATTTGTATAACTGTTTTGTGTCATATCAAGCATTTGCTTTTGAGAATAAGGCAAGTCTATCTTTACTGAATCTGCATACCCTAACGTATTATGAAGTTCATTTGATTTTTTAATTACTCTGTTGGTAATATCTATGAGCTGCTCGGTGGTGTAGTCATTGCCTAGATTTAGTGATGTATGTAAGGGTTCTCGGTAATAATTAAAACCCCACAATAGATGAAACATAAAATACACCACAGATAGGTGGGCTGAAATTTCAAAAACCAACTTTACAGGCTCATGCCTAAAGCCTCTAAAGTTTTTATAGACCCAACGTACCGCTAGAGTAAAAATTAAAGTGTAAAAAACATCTCCCACAGAAAAAGGCACCCAGCCCCAGAGGCTTCTAGCTATTTTTCCAATCCAGGGATACAGCCCTAGACTATACCATTTTTCTATAAATGCAGGGTAGTGTTTTAAAAACTGTATCAATACAATTTGCACGGGTAGTAGCCTGTCTCTTATACACATCTCCGAGCCCACGAGACAGGCAGAAATCTCGT